>CAYYJE010000084.1:0-11154 GCA_964472165.1 uncultured Prolixibacteraceae bacterium
CCCATAAAAACCGGACCGGCGGTGTACTCCTGCACGATCGCATTTTCACGTTCACAGGCTACCTTAAGGGCTTGTTCTGCATTGTCGACAATCAGTTCCTCGCCGAAAGCGTTGATGAATTGCTTTGTGCGACCGGTAATCCTGATTCTGTAAGGCATTTTGGAAGAGAATCTCACGGTATCCCCAATGATGTACCGCCACAATCCCCCGTTGGTGGTGATTACCAGCGCATAATTTTCGTCAATCTCCACATCCCTCAGCGTCAACACCCGGGGGTTGGGTGAACCCCACTCTTTCATGGGGATGAATTCATAGAAAACCCCCAGGTCAAGCATCAGCAACATGTCACGATTGCCGGGATTGTCCTGGATGGCAAAAAAACCTTCCGATGCATTGTAGGTTTCCATATAATGCATGCCTGGCGTTGGAATAAGTTTTTTATACTGCTCACGGTAGGGATCGAAATTGACTCCTCCATGGATGAACAACTCAAGAGAAGGCCATATTTCCAGAATATTGCTTTTCCCGGTCCTCTCCAAAATCCTTTTCATCATCACCAGATACCATGAAGGGACACCGGCAAAGGAGGTCACATTCTCCCGAAGCGAACTGTCAATGATCTTTTCAATTTTTTCTTCAAACTCTTCGATCAGGGCAATATCAGCCGGAGGAATCCGGATAAACTGGGTCCATGAGGGAATGTTCTCGATAAGAATTGCCGAAAGATCACCGTAAAAGGAGTTGTTGCTGAAATTATTGATATTATGGCTGCCTCCCAGGGTAAGAGACTTGCCGGAAAATATTTTTGATTCAGGATAGTTCCGCACATAGAGGGCCAGTACATCTTTTCCTCCCCGGAAATGACAATCTTCAAGGGACTCTTTCGTCACCGGAATAAATTTGCTCTTTTCACTGGTGGTTCCCGACGACTTGGCAAACCATTTGGTTTCTCCGGGCCACAGCAAATTCTTTTCTCCGAGGCGTAACCGCTCAACCCAGGGTTTGATATCCTCATAGGTCTGCAAGGTAACCCTTTTCTGAAACTCGCCCACTGTGGTAATTGTGCTGAATTGATGCGACTCTCCGAATTCAGTACCGGATGCTTTATCCAGCAGTTTATAGAGCATTTCGTCCTGGATGTCGTGAGGATATTTGCTGTAGAGGTCTATCTGGGTTATCCTCTTAAAATTAAGCCATTTTATTACTGAATTGATGAGCGGCATGCCTTCTTTTTAAGTCTGGTCCAAAATTAGGAATAATTTCTCCGCTCTAATGCTTAAAGGAATTATTTCCTATTTTTACCTATGTTTCCAAAAACCTGTTTATATGAACTATCTTGACATTGTGCTGGTTGTTCTCCTGATCCTATCGGCCATCAACGGATTCTCCAAAGGATTTGTGGAAGAACTGGCAGGATTGGTTGCCCTGATTTTGGGGATATGGGCTGCCATACATTTTTCGGATGTGGTAGCCACGTTCCTGACCGATAACCTCCACTTTACCTTTCAGCATCTATACCTGGTGGCGTTTATCCTCACTTTCATCATCGTGGTCATCGTGGTCCACCTGATTGGTGCCTTCCTCAGCAAACTGGTCCATTCGGTTTCCCTGGGTTTTCTGAACAGGCTTGCCGGACTGGCTTTCGGAGTGGTCAAGGGAGTCCTGATTCTTAGCATTGTCCTGGTCATCTTTCACAAAGTCGACGAAGACGTCCATATTATTTCCGAATCGACCAAGGCAGACTCAAAACTGTATAATCCCATCCGGAATTTCGCCCCCGATGTCTTTCCCTTTTTAGACATTTGGGGAGAAAATTCCGAAGAGTAGCCCTTCCTTTTCCTCTGTTTTTCAACCGGAATCAGGCAGCAGCAATACAAGTAATCCATCTCTATATTTTACTGGCTGATTGGCATTCAAAGATTCTATTTTTATCTTTGCGCCAAATTTTGAAACCATGAATTTTGTCGAAGAACTCAGTTGGCGGGGAATGATCCACGATGTGATGCCCGGAACGGAAGAATTGCTGGAGCGGGAAATGACCTCGGCCTATGTGGGGATTGATCCGACTGCCGACTCTTTACACATCGGACACCTGGTTGGTGTGATGATGCTGAAGCATTTTCAGCGATGCGGGCACAAGCCCATTGCCCTTGTGGGAGGCGCCACCGGGATGATCGGTGACCCCAGTATGAAGTCCCAGGAACGCAACCTCCTCGATGAGCCTACCCTCCGTCAGAACCAGGAGTGTATCAAAAAACAGCTTGCCCGCTTCCTCGATTTTGAATCTGACTCCCCCACTGCTGCTGAAATGGTCAACAATTACGACTGGATGAAGGAGTTCACCTTCCTGGATTTCATACGTGACATCGGAAAGCACATCACCGTCAACTATATGATTTCCAAAGATTCTGTAAAAAAGAGACTCTCTTCGGAAAACAGTGCCGGCATGTCGTTCACCGAATTTACCTATCAGCTGGTGCAAGGCTTCGACTTTCTCTATCTCTACCAGCATAAGAACTGCAAGCTGCAGATGGGGGGTTCCGACCAATGGGGAAACATCACCACAGGCACCGAGCTGATCCGCCGCAAAACAGGAGGAGAGGCGTTTGCACTTACCTGTCCGCTGATTACCAAATCCGACGGAACTAAGTTCGGAAAAACCGAATCAGGCAATGTGTGGCTCGATCCCGAAAAAACCTCACCCTACGCATTTTACCAGTTCTGGCTGAATACCTCAGACGGAGATGCAGCAAAATATATCAAAATCTTTACCCTGCTTTCCAAAAATACAATTGAGGAGATAATCGCCACCCACCTTGAAAATCCTCACTTACGGTTCCTTCAGAAAAAGCTTGCCGAAGAACTTACGGTGATGGTCCACAGCCGCGAAGAATATGAAAAGGCCGTAGAAGCTTCCCTGATTCTTTTTGGTCAGGGAACCGCAGATCAATTGCACAGTATGGATGAAAAAACCTTCCTGGCCGTATTTGAAGGCGTTCCCCGCTATTCACTGATGCTCACCGAACTGGCCGGAGGAATTAACATTGTCGATCTCCTGGCTGAAAAAACCCCGGTGTTCCCTTCAAAGGGGGAAGTACGCCGCACCATTCAGGCCAACGGGCTTCAGCTCAACAAGGAGAGAATCACGACTGCCGACCTGGTTGTTCTCCCATCGATGCTGATCGGCGGGAAATATATTCTTGCCCAGAAAGGCAAAAAAAATTACTTTCTGATTATTGCCCAATAAAAAAGAATACCCGCCTGAAATTATACTAAAGGCATCAAGTTGCCGTTCATTTTCATAACATTCCTTGACAAGCCAAATTATGAATGACTTCTTCAACTATCAGGAAATTTTCCGGATTATCCGCAAATACTTTTTCCACTTTGTAACAATCGGAGTTGTTGCAGTGTTGCTTTCTGCCCTGTTCTCCTCCCCGCTATTCATCACACCCAAATTCAAATCGACTGCCCGTATTTATCCGGTTAATATTGCCGTGACCAGCGACGAATCAGAAAGTGAGCATATGCTTGAAATTCTTAATTCCAATGACCTCAAGTTGAAAATGTTTGATGCTTTCAGGCTCGATGAAGTGTATAAAATACGCAGGGACGACCCCAGGTATTTTACCTATATGATGGGAGAATACAACCGCAATGTGTCAGTGAATAAGACTGAATTTGAGACGGCAGAAATCAGTGTTTTGGACAAGGACCCGGTCAGGGCTGCCCGGATGTGCGACTCCATTATTCACTATTACAATTTGAAAGTGAGGGAGATGCACTCAGGGAAGAATTGGGAAATGGTAAAGATTCTCACCGACAACATGAAACGCCGCACTGCGGAAAGGGATTCACTGGCAGAGTTACTCCGCAGACAGCGCAAGGATTACCACATACTGGATTTCAACAACCAGGCCAGAGAAGTAACCCGCGGATACATGAATGTGTTGTCAGAAGGAGGGATTAAAAGTCAGGGAGACAGGGAAATCAAGCAGTTGTACGACAACCTGGCGGAAAAGGGAAGCGAGAATTTCGTAATCCAGACACTGCTCGACCAGACCATGATGACCCTCGATTCGCTGAAAGAGAACTATGAAGTTCACCTGTCGGAAGCTACCAAGGAAATTACCTATTGCTTCGTGGTGGAGAATCCGGTACCTGCAGACAAAAAGTCCTACCCGGTCAGGTGGATGATTGTGGCCTTTGCCACGCTTTCCACACTTTTCCTGGCACTTCTCGTTTTAACCGTGCTTGACCGCAGAAAAGAAAAATAATCCCACGTGTCAAGGAGCCTTACCATCCGTCTCATCGTTTTTTACACCCTGTCTGTCGCGTTTTTGATACTGAACAGCTGGCTGGTGATAAAAAAAAATACCCTGATGGCCGGAGTGTTGCCCATACTCCTGGCGATAATCCTTCTGGCAGTTCACTCGCCCCGGAAGCTTTTGTTGTTCGTGGTATTCCTTACTCCCCTCTCCCTGCCGCTCACCACACTCATGCCCGGTCTGCCGGTCGACTTGTTTTTGCCGACCGAGCCTATCCTTTTCGGATTGCTGATGCTTTTTCTCTTCAGACTGGCATCGGGGGCAAAAATTGAGAAAAAAATCCTGGCCCACCCAGTTTCCATTATGGTCTGGATTTACCTGTTTTGGATCCTGGTCACCAGCATCACGAGCAGCATGCCGCTGGTATCTTTCAAATTTCTACTGGTAAAAATCTGGTTTGTTGCCGGAGTCTACCTGATGGGAATTTACCTTTTTGAAAACAGTGCCAACTACAGCCGTTTCGTATGGTTGTACACACTCTCCCTGATGGTAGTAATCGGCTACACGGTTTCACGGCATCTGGGATATGGCCTAACGGACAAACAGGCTGCACACTACGTGATGAATCCATTTTACAAAGACCACACCTCTTACGGAGCCATGCTCGCCATGTTCCTCCCGTTTATGATGCTTTTTTCCTTCAATTCCTATTCAAAATCCAATTTCAGGTGGATCGCGCGACTTGTACTGGTCATTTTAGCTGTGGCCCTGATTCTTTCCTACACCCGTGCCGCCTGGCTCAGCCTTGTGGTGGCCATGGGCGTATGGATCCTGATCAGGCTGAAAATCCGGTTTAAGACGATGGTCATCACTGCCATTTCCATTCTGGCTGTGGTACTGGTTTTTCAGAAACAGATCGTGATGTATCTGGAAAGGAACGATGAAGAGTCGTCATCGGATCTGGTGGAACATTTTTCATCCATGTCGAACATCACCTCGGATGCCTCCAACCTCGAAAGGATCAACCGGTGGAGTTGCGCAATCAGAATGTTTCGCGAACGCCCTGTATTCGGTTACGGACCAGGCACTTACATGTTCAAGTATGCGCCGTACCAGCTCAAAAAGGAGAGGACGATCATCAGCACAAATGCCGGCGACGGAGGAAATGCACACAGTGAGTATCTCGGTCCGCTGGCTGAGAGTGGATTAGCCGGAATGGTGACGGTATTGATGCTGATTATTACCGTGATGTATACGGCATTTATGACCTACAGCAGGCTGCGGGATCCCCGGCTCAAAGGCTATCTTTCAGGAGCGATCATTGGATTGATCACCTATTATACGCACGGATTGATGAACAACTTTCTGGATACCGACAAGGCATCAGTACCTTTCTGGGGGTTTACCGCCATGATTGTCACGCTTGACCTGTATTCCAGGGAATCAGAGCAAAAACCAGAACGCTGATCTAACTCCTCACCCTTTCACTGTAACTCCGGTCGCGGGTATCTACCCTGATCAGTTCGCCTTCGTTGATAAAGAGAGGAACCATGATTTCTGCCCCGGTTTCAACGGTTGCAGGTTTCAGGGCCGTGGTACTGGCAGTATTTCCCTTTTCCCCGGGCACGGTGTAGGTAACGCTCAGGTCGACGAAAGGAGGCAACTCAGCGGTAAGCGGAGTTTCAGAATCGGCATGAATCTGAACCTCAATGATCTGTCCCTCCTTCATAAGGTCGTTGTTTTCAATCAGGTCAGGACTCAGTGAAATCTGCTCGAAGGTCTCCATGTGCATAAAATTACAGCCCATATCATCCTTGTAAAGATATTGATAAGGTCTCCTTTCTATCCGGACCACCTCAATTTTTACCCCGGAATTGAAGGTATTCTCAATTACCCTTCCTGTTTTGAGATTTTTGAGTTTAGTTCTTACAAATGCAGGTCCTTTCCCTGGTTTCACATGCAGAAACTGGACTACGCTCCAAAGCTGGTCGTTCCACTCGAGACAAAGGCCGTTTCTTAAATCTGCTGTAGTAGCCATATACTTTATTTTTTGCTGCAAAAATAGACAAATCTCTCAATATTAAGCAAAGTATATGGAGTGAGCCACAGAAAGCGCGCTCATTTTCTTTGTACAACCTTCATAAAATTTGACTTTATTCCCGAAGAAAGCTATTTTTTAAACTGCTCCTTTCCATTGATTTTGTAACTCTCCAACACGGCTCTCAAGGTACCGGCCTTGGTGTCAAAATCAAGTTGTATGGGTATTTTTTTATCCCTTGAAATGTAAAACTTAAGACCGTCGGATCTTTTAAGCACCTTGCCCTTGTCAATTTTCGGGGACAACACGTAACAATCGACAGGTCCCATCGGGGTATCCACTTTCTCAAACCCATTGAACATGATTTTGATGTTGGAGATCTCATGTCCGTTCAGGGTAGGGATTACCACGGTTTTCCCGTGATCGATGTCGTCTAGCATATTCTTCCTGGCGAAATAAAAGAAAACAGTCAGGATGTCGGACAGGTTATGGGGGACCTTCATCATTCCCGTTTTTTTGCTGTAGATTGAATCGGTATCACGGTAATAGAATACTTCGTTGTAATAACGGTATTTTCTTTCCTTGATATTTCTCACCGACCGGTAGGGAAGATAGGTTTCGGCATCCACAATACTTTCATACACATCGTCCACCTTGAAAAGTTTGTCCGGGACTCCGGTAGTGCGTCCTTTCAGATGATAATCGACAGCAGGCCTGCCGTTAAACACGGTATCCCTTATCAGAAGGACGGCTTCACCTCCCTTTACGAATCCCAGTTTAAGGTCAAAAACCAGTCTCTCCCTGGTTTTCCCGTTGGTTTGCATTCCTGTCAGGATCAGCAGTACGATGATCCATCCCCGCACAAGGGCTCCCGGGAATGACCAGACCACTGGCTTCATCTCCTTTTGCCTGTAATATTCATTGGTACATCTCTTTTCCATATTCAGAAAATCTTATTTTTTGGTACTGTTGCCATAAAATCTTTCAGATAGAAAGGTTCAAAGTATGAAACGTCCTCGACTTCCTTTTTGTTGAACCTTTCTTCAGCAAGGAATGACATAAACCGTGCCGAAGCATGAAAATCGTCCACGAAGAGGGCATTTGGGTGGCTGAGAACGGATTTGCACTTGTGGGCGCCGTTACCCAGAAAGCGCAATGGCCCCTCGTTGAGTTCTGCCGCAAAGGAGTCCTGATTGATGACCATTGCTGAAATTTCACCCAGAGGATTTCCTTTTCCGTCAAAAAGTGCAGTATATACTTCCATCCGGCGGGCATCCAGCATGGGACAAATTCGCAATCCTGGGGTCAGGGACCTCTTTTCCTCTTCCCTGGCCGAATGGAAGGCCATGGCGTGCAGGGTGCCTACGGCCAGCAAGGGAATATTCATGGCATAACAGATGCCTTTGGCTACGGAAGTACCGATACGTAAACCAGTATAGGAACCGGGGCCCCGGCTGCAACACACGGCATCCAGGTTTGACATCTCCAGTCCAAGTTCCGCCAGGAGCTGTCCGGTATAAACCGTTACCAACTCAGCATGGCTGAATCCTTCCCTGTTTTCACGGAATCCTGCCACCTTACCATCGATCGCCAAAGCTACTGAACATACCTCCGTAGCAGTTTCAAGCAGCAAAATTGTAGCCATTTGCAGTTTTCTGTTTTTATTTTATCCGGTAAAGGTAATAAAAGGATTCTTCAGGATATTTCATTCAGTCGTGAGGTGTTTTCCGGTTACAGAAGGTGACCTGATTACATCATCTGGATAAAAACGACCATCGCGATCAGCAGTAAAAAAATAACCTCACCGGTATATTTTCGCTTCAATGAGTCAAAATAATTGGAAAGCAGGAAAGTAACCGGAACGACAACCACCAGGATCATTGCGGTGTTCACCGCCGGGACCAGAATAAAGGAGAGTGTGGAAAAAAGGAACAGAAAAAAGAAGAAGGTGTAAAATTTCCTGAAGCTCACCTTTCTGTTGTCCTGTTGCCTGATAATCATAAAGCTTCCTGCCAGGGTAAGCAAGCCTGTAAAGATAAAATAGACCATAAGGGGTATCTCCGAAAGGATACTTCCCTTGTCGGAGGAGACCATGCTGACCAGCGAACCGGCAAGTTCGGTGAAACGGTCAGTCAGGAAATAGGCCGATGACATAAAAATCCACGGGATGACCATCCCGAGGAAGAGGAGGGCAGGTTCCCGCCAGCGGGCATCGCGGCCCATCATCCGGCTGCCGGCCAGAAAGGCAGGAAACACTCCCAGCAGGAAAGGGTAAAAAAGGGTTCCCACTCCCAGAAAAAAACCGGAATTGAACATGTACCCGTAGGGCTTCCGGATGTCGAAAGCGGCAAATAAGCGGTCGATGGAAGCCAGTAAAAAAGGGGTCGCCAGCCATACCGGATGCAGACTCTGATAACCCGGATTTCCACTTGTCAGCAGCACATAGAGCACTGCGGGCAACATCGACCATGTATTGGGGAACAGATACTCCCGGTATATTCTAAAAAGCAGTACCCCATTGACAATCAACAGGAAAAGTGCTATGATCGTCTTCAACCGGAGGTCTTCTCCGGTAATATCATGAATGATCCCGTAAAGGCCGAAGCCTGCCTCACCTTCGATTAAGCGGGAAGCGAAGGGTTCAAGGAGATGTTTCAGCCAGGCTACCCCGATGAAAAACGGAAAGAGAAAGTATCCTGCCTTTCGGCTTTTTTTCAAAAGAGCAAGCAGCATGGTTACAAATCAAAACCTATATCAGGTCTGTAATATTTTCCTTCGTATCCGATGATCCGCGCATCGGCGAAGCATTTCTCCAGGGCCATAGCCATGGTGGAACCGGTGGCGCTGACTGCCAGCACCCTTCCTCCGGCAGTGGTCAACACTCCATTATCAGTCCTGGTGCCTGCATGGAAAAGGATGCTCTGTTTCACCCGTTCATGTCCGGAGATTACTTTCCCTTTTTCAAAGGTGCCCGGATAGCCACCTGAGACCAGCATCACCGTGGTGGCATAATGAGGATCCGTTTCTATCTGGAAATGGCGGAGCTGATGGGTTGCTGCAGCATGGAGCAACTTCAGAAAATCGGATTTTATGCGCAGCATTACGGCTTCCGTTTCCGGATCTCCCATCCTGACATTGTACTCGATCACAAAAGGGTTGCCCTGGCAGTTTATCAGCCCAAAGAAGATGAATCCGGTATATTTGATCCCTTCAAGGCTGATGCCTCTGATGGTAGGACGGATGATCCGCTCCTCTACTTTCTGCATGAAAGAAGCATCGGCAAAGGAGACCGGAGAAACAGCCCCCATGCCTCCGGTGTTGAGTCCGGTGTCGTTCACTCCGATTCGTTTGTAATCTTTCGCTTCCGGAAGGATCACATAATCGGTTCCGTCGGTTACCACGAAGACCGAAAGTTCTATTCCGCTCAGGAATTCCTCAATCACAACCCTGTTCCCTGCTTGTCCGAATTTGCCTTCCAGCATCTCCTGCAGGTTTTTCCGGGCATCAGGAAGGTCTTCCGTGATGATGACCCCCTTCCCGGCCGCCAGGCCATCGGCTTTTAACACGTAAGGAGGCCTGAGTGATCCGAGATACCGGAAACCCTCCTCCAATCCGGAAGCGGTAAATGAAGCATAGCGGGCAGTAGGAATTCCGTGACGGGTGAGAAATGCCTTGGCAAAATCCTTGCTTCCCTCGAGCTGAGCCCCGGCCTTTCCCGGACCGATCACTTTTACATGATCCAGATCTGACCTGGATGCGAAATAATCGGTAATTCCCCCGACAAGCGGCACTTCCGGTCCGACCACCACCATTTCAATATCCTTTTCCAGCACATTCTTTCCAAGGCCTTCAAAATCAGTGACCTCCACAGGAAGGTTGATCCCCAGAAGTGTGGTGCCAGGATTCCCGGGTGCGAAAAATAGTTTGTCAAGACCGGGACTCTGCCTGATTTTCCATCCAAGGGCATGCTCCCTGGCTCCTGATCCGATAATCAACACATTCATAGCCGTACTATTGCCCCTGGTATCTTCGTATATACTCATTCATGGCTCCGGTAACCTTCGCTGCCATCTGTTCATCCCCAAAATTCGTACAGGTTCTCTCCAGCTTCTGAAGATAAAAGATGTTGCGCTGAATCTCTTCATTGACATCGCCCGAAATCTGGAAATGGGCTGGCAGTGACATGAGGTAGGCCGCCATCCCGTTGAAGGAATTGAAAGCCGCTTCGGCCAGCTTGCCCGCTTCTTCCCTGGCACCGGTCTGATAAAGGGTTTGCAGCATCTCGAGGCTGAAATATTCAAAGGGAACCACAGAGGTGGGTACCAGTTCGAATCCCTTGAGTATGACAGTTTTCGCCGAATCCATTTTGCCTTCCTGTACCAGTGCGCTTCCCAGCCGGTTGAAGTTATTGCGGATATTGGTCATCATCCGGGAATTGTTCTCATCGATATAAACCGACGGATCGTTCATGTTGCCCCATTTGTAGTTGTTAAAGAGGTTGTTGTACATGATTCCGGTGGTCACCCTTCCAAAGTTGATCCGGTCGGGACTCTCTGCACCGGCTTTGACAGGCACCAGCCTGTAGGCAAAACCTTCGAGCTGGAAGTAATCCTGCAGGTTCAGGAACTTGGAGGGACCAATTGTGATGGCGAAATAGATAGGCCTTTCCCAGTTGTTGTGGGCGATCATATCAAAAATCATGTACTCATCCTTGGCAAGGTAATCCCGGTCGCTGAGGTCGATATACATCGTATCCACGATTTTGTCATAATCTTCCGGGGGGACCACTTTATTACGGATGACCGCTTCCTTGTCCACTTTGATCGTCAGTTTCTTTTTCGGGAAATA
>CAYYJE010000084.1:11254-13225 GCA_964472165.1 uncultured Prolixibacteraceae bacterium
GTGTCGTTGTCGCCGTTGGTAAAAATAACCGCCTGTTCCGCACAGGTTTTCAGATAATTGGCTCCCAGATCGCGTGCGGTATAGCGGTTTGACCGGTCGTGGTCGTCGTAATTTTCTGCGAGCATAATTCCGGGGACCAGGATAAGGGAGACCACCGTGACCAGGGCAGGATTAAGGCTGCCCGGTAAGGCCTTTTTAAGGGCTTCCGTAAGCGCCAGCACACCCAGTCCGATCCAGATGGCAAAAGCATAGAAAGAACCGGCAAAGGCATAATCCCTTTCCCTGGGTTGAACGGGATACTGGTTGAGGTACACCACAATGGCCAGTCCTGTCATGATGAAAAGCAGGAATATCAGCCACAATTCGCGTTTTCCCTCTTTCCCCAGATTATAGAGGTAGAAGATCCCGAGTAATCCGAGGAGGAGGGGGAGGAAATAATACTTGTTGTTTGCCCTGTTATCCAGCGACTCAGGCCGGTCATTCTGATTCCCCAACCGGTAATTGTCGAGGAAACCGATACCACTGATCCAGTTCCCATGAAGCAACCCTCCGTGACTCTGGATATCATCCTGTCGTCCGGCGAAATTCCACATAAAATAACGGAAATACATGTGCCCCACCTGATACCTGAAGAAAAACCGCAGATTTTCAACCATGGTGGGCTTGGTGATCACCTCCTTTTCTCCCATCTCGTTGGTGTGCTGGATCCTGTTGCCTTTCACCTTCCCCCAGCTTTCGTATTCAGAGGCGTGTTGCGGATCCTGGTTGCTCCACATCCTGGGGAAGAGGGTTTTGAATTTGGGATCATAATTGGGAACCACCCGGTGGTCGGTAATCACATATTTTCCATCGCGCTGCGAATAGTATGGGCTTCCCTCAAGATACCTTTTCTGTGGATTCAGCGGGGAATTGTAATACTGTCCGTGGAAAAGGGGCCTTTGCCCGTATTGTTCCCGGTTAAGGTATGACAAGAGGGAAAAGGTATCGTTCGGACTGTTCTGGTCCATGGGAGTTCCCGCAGAAGAACGGATGATGATGAGCGCAAAGGAGGAGTAACCGATAAGGATGACCGTAATGGCTACCACCACGGTATTCCAGAAAACCTGGTTTTTCAGGATGGTATACCGGATTGCCCAGATGAGTCCTGCTGCAAGGATCAACAGATAGAAAAGGGAACCTGAATGATAAGGCAAACCAAAAGTGTTGACAAAGAGGAGTTCAAACCAGGAGGCTATCGTTACAAATCCCGGAATGATCACATACATGGTACCACCCAGGATGACCAGGGAAACCAGGAGGGCATAAAAAATCCCTTTGTTGGTGACCGGGTATTTCCGGAAATAATAGACAAAAACGATGGCAGGAATGGCCAGGAGGTTCAGCAGGTGTACCCCGATCGACAATCCCATCAGGTAGGCGATAAAGATCAGCCAGCGGTTGGCATGAGGTTCATCCGCCACATTTTCCCATTTCAGGATCGCCCAGAAAACCAATGCAGTCAAAAAGGAGGAGGTGGCGTATACTTCCCCTTCGACCGCCGAAAACCAGAAGGTATCGGAAAATGCATAGGCGAGAGATCCCACCAGGCCACTTCCGAGAACGGCAATCAGCTGTGTGGGTGTCATCTCCCCGTTTCCGGTGTAAAGTTTGCGGGCGAGATGGGTGATGGTCCAGAAAAGGAAAAGTATGGTAAACGCACTGGCTAGCGCCGACATGATATTGACCATCAACCCCGCATTATGGGGCGAACCTCCCAATATGGTAAAGAAACGGCCGAAAATCATAAACACAGGCGCACCAGGGGGGTGCCCCACCTGAAGGTTGGTGGCAGTGGTGATGAACTCCCCGCAATCCCAGAAACTGGCTGTAGGCTCAATGGTTAAAAGATAAACGATGGCTGAAATCACAAAGACACTCCAGCCTGCGATCAGGTTATACAAATTGTATTGCTTCATCGTATAGAAATTTCCA
>CAYYJE010000085.1:0-5428 GCA_964472165.1 uncultured Prolixibacteraceae bacterium
TTCAGCCTTTTGACCTTAATCTGGCAGTTTACTACTCAATAGTCAGGTTTCTGTTTTTCGGATACCTGACCGTGTACTTCAGGTCGAGTTCCTTCTTTTCAGCCGGCTTAAGCTGGAAAGTCCACTCGATGATGCCCGTTTCCGGGTCCGGCTTGCCGTTGGAGATATTGTCGGCCTTGACCTCGATCTCTTCCAGCGTCGATACCGGAATCTGGTCAAAGACTGAAATTTTAACGTTCTGTGATTTGTTGTTCTTCACGCTGAGAAGCCAGCCGCGGGTCTCCTCCTTTTTACTTCCGAGGAACTGCCTGGTGGTGAACTGCTTCTGCATTTCCCGGTCAATGGCGATGCCCTTGTCCTTTCCGAGGGAAATGTTCAGGGTGTCAGACATGTACCTGACATCGAGCAGTGTCTTTCCCGTGTAGGTATCCTCGAAGTATACGCTTGCTTCCCCTTCCAGAAGGTTGTACTTCTCCCAGTCGACGATTTGGGCGGTCAGATAGGCATTCTGGTCGATCTTCGGCGCGCAAAAATACTGGTATTCCGCAGGAAGGGAGTAGCTGTCAATGTTGATGGTCAGGTTTTTCCCGTCGGAAAGCAGCGTATAGGGCGTTTGAATGTCAAATTCGACACTGGTCTGGCGGCTCACCTGTTCCGTTTCCACCAGGTTGACGGCCGGTGCCATTTCCTGCTGCGCAACGGCTGGTTTTGTTCCCCGTATTCTGATGCCGGAGACCTTACCCTGCAGAGCCTCTTCTGCTACACCATATCCCACAACGACCACCTCATCCAAGCCCTGGAGATCCTGCTCCAGCCTGAAATCCATCTGCGACCGGGTTATGGGCGATTCCACCTGCCTGTAGCCGATGAAGGAAATCTGAAGAATGCCCCCGCTGGGCGGGATGGGGAGGGAATAAGCTCCATTGACATCGGCTACTGTTCCGATGGAACTTCCCTTCACCATTACCGTGGCACCGATAAGCGGTTCGCCTGTCCTGGCGTCCATTACGCGGCCCGAAACGCGGTTGATCATGTCGCCGTAGGAGGGGGGCGCCGTGTGGTAATTAAGTAAGTAGGGTCGCAACTCCCGGTAGGTGTTTGAAGTGTTCGGATCTGACGATGACAGCCTGAGCTTTACATTTTTCCAGTCCTCATTGGTCGATTGCCTGACATTGGCCTTGTAGGTCAGTTCGGCCGGCCGGGAGATGTTCTTCACCTTGATGTCGTAGGTGGGGGTCCACCCCGCATTGGCTACGATGTACTTAATTTCGAACGGTACCTTTCCCGGCGTTTTTGAATCGACGCTGACCAGAATCTCCCCGGAAGGAAACTCTTTTTTACTTTCCAGGGTAGCCAGCTGGCTTTGGATCTTTGCCAACTCCTCGGAGAGTTTCTCCACGTTAGCCTGACGGTCGATCTGTTTCAGTTTGATGGCGGTAATCTTTTCTGAGAAGTAAACGTTGGCCTCCTTCAGCGCGGACAGACTCGTCCCGGTGTTGGCGCCTCCGACGGTGCTGTTGGCCTTGAGAAAGGCCATTTCCTCATTCAGCACCTCCAGGTACGCGTTTTCCGTTTGAAGCTTTTTGTCCAGCTCCTTCTTGGTTTTGGTCAGTTCCTCCCTCTCTTTCGACGGGGTCTGAAGGGAGAGGAAATTATGCTGAAGATTGACCGACAGCAACGTCAAATTCCCTTTGGCATAGACGCTCAGACTTTTGGAATCGATGAAAGGGGAGAGGTTGACAAATTTAAGCACGGAGCGGCCTGCCGGAACATCGACCGTTTTGGAACGGGTGATTTGCGCCCCGCTGAGGTACACGGTCACCTCGCTGATTTCGGACTTGATTTCAAGTTCTGCCGATTTCGCCTCGATTTCCGGCGCCATTTGTGCCGAAACATTCAGTGCCAGCACCGTAAGGATAATCCATAACTTTTTCATATTGAATATTTTATATTTATCGTTTCTTTTATCTTATTCTGACTCTACCCCTCGTTTGCAACGAGGGGTAAGCTGTTTTGAGTTTGCAACTCATAAATCATCACTATAGATCATTTTTCAAACAACAACTTCAACCTTCACATAACCTGTTTCCCCAGTATAATCACGTGCTGAACTATAAAGAAAATGATGCGCTTCGGCAACGATCATCGCTCTTACTGGATTCTCATGTGTGTAGTTTATCCGCTGATCAATCTTGTTATTGTCATCAAGCAAAACAGCATGATTGGTGTCTTGCCAGAATTTGTATTTATTGATCCGGTTATCAAATTTCCCCGCAAACTCAAACCTGTATAAAAGCCACTCTTTCCTGCTTTCTGCAATTTCTTGTATCAGGCTTAATACAGATTTGGACGTGTATTTCTTAAAATCCCTGATAATATCACTCAGCCTGAAACCTTCATTTGCCTTGCATACCAAATGCAAATGGTTGGACATTAAACACCATGCATATACCGTAATTCCTTTATTTTGTATACAATAATTAAGAGAATCTACAATTTCGAACCGGTATTCCTTTCGGGTAAATATGTCGATCCAGTCAGTTACAGTAAATGTCAGGAAATAAACTCCATTCTGGTCGGTTATGAAATAATTGTCAGCTGACATGGGTTTAAAATAAATGGTTCAAATAAGTTTGTGATCCGAAAGTAATATTGGCATTACAAATGCCCATCAGCTTACCCCTCGTTTCAAACGAGGGGTAGGGCGTTACAAACGAGGGTCTACTACAAATACTGTTCCGGTTTGCGGTATTTAATGTCCAATTTTCCAATTTTCAGGATTTGTTTAGTTTTTGCCTTTTCGGCCTTCTCCCGCTCTTCATCCAGACTTTTCCCATGCGTATTTTCCCACTCCTCCTTTGAAAGGGGTTGCAGGTTACTCCTGTGAAATATGGAAACCAGTCCGTCGAGGTTCATTTGGAAATCGGGATTCTCATAATCTTTCGGCAACAGGGAAGCGCACTGATTCGCAAAATGGATTCGTCCGATGTAATAATCCCCACTCATATTTTCTTCCTTTTTCGGGTTCTGAGAATCGGTATTCAACGAATAAAACGATTCGATGATCACATAATGGATTTCCTTGTCCCTGCCTTTTTTCTTTTCGATCCATTTGGTCATGGGCAGGATGCGGAAGAAGAACTCCTTGTAGGTCCCCTCAAAATACAAATCGGGATGAAGCGTGAATCCGTTCTCGTCGAGGAAGGCATATTTCGGGGAGGTCAGCGCTTTGATCCGCTTTTTTCTTTTGTAGTATTCCTCACTGGGAAATCCCACACCGATGAAAAGAACTATGATTCCAATCCAGACCGCCAGTCCGTTTACCAGCGCTCCGGAAACGCTGTGGCCCATCAGGGAAATCAGGAAGAAAATCAATCCCAGTAAAAAACCGCCAACAATCCCGTTTGACCAATAGTCTTTGATGGTTCCTTTTCTGATGACAGGAATCTGGTTCATTTATCAAATTATTACTAAAAACCGGTTAACTTCAAATATTATTATTTATTTTTGTGAACTGGAAGCAAGAAATATTACCGTTTACAGTTCATGAATGGAAAAGAACAATTTCATACTGGAGATATACAAAGATAAGCGGACAGTGTTCACATTGCCCGACATTGCCATGTTATTTCCCGTTGAAAATAATAAATACCTAAGCGATCGCGTGGGCTATTATGTCCACACCAAAAAGCTCCTGAATCCCCGGAAAGGTATTTATACCAAGTCCGGTTACAATTCTTTGGAGCTCGCCAACATTTTGTACACCCCCTCCTACATTTCTCTGGAATACGTATTGCAACAAGCCGGTGTCCTATTTCAGTTTGATTCCCGGATTACGAGTGTCAGTTATCTTTCAAGAGAGCTGGAAATAGATGGCAAATCATTCCTTTACAGAAGGATAAAAGAGGAGATCATCATGGATCGAACCGGAATATTACAGGTCAATGACACGGTCAATATGGCTACCCCTGAGCGAGCTTTCCTTGATTTGCTTTACCTGAATAAATCGTTTTATTTCGACAACCTTCAGCCGCTCAAACGGCAAATAATTAAGCAACTCCTTCCGATATACAATTCGGCAGCATTATTGGATAGAACAGATAACCTACTGGGGAATGATCGATATCAACAAACATAGATTTTCTTTATTCCAGATTCTCAAAAGCATCTACACAGACAAAGAACTGGCTGGAATATTGGGATTTAAGGGAGGCACAGCTTTGATGTTTTTTTACGGACTTCCACGTTTTTCTGTTGACCTTGATTTCAATCTTTTGGATGTCAGCAAGGAAGATTTTGTATTTCAAAAAGTCAGAGAGATTATAATGAAATACGGGAAAATTCACGACGAAGCAAAGAAGTTCTTTGGAATTATCTGTGTCTTCGATTATGGCGCCGGAGAGAGAAAGTTAAAAATTGAAATATCTAACCGGAATTTTGGCGATCGCTACGAAGTAAAAAATCTGATGGGGGTGAATATGCAGGTTATGGTGGCTCCTGATATGTTTGCACACAAATTGTGTGCATTGTTAGATCGGACAGCCATGGCCAACAGGGATATTTTCGATTGCTGGTTTTTTATGAACAATAAAACGCCGGTAAACAGGCAAATTGTTGAGATGCGAATGCAAATGTCTTTGAGCGAATATCTCCAGAAATGCATCGATGCGATTGGAGGGGAAAGTGATAAGTCGATACTCAATGGTTTGGGAGAGATTCTCAACGAGGATATGAAAAAGTTTGTCCGTTCCAAATTGCGGACGGATACAATCACCCTATTGGAATTCTATAAGCAGTATCCCATTCTTGATCGATAAGAATTGTAAACCTTTACTCGTTATGGCCCTCCTTTTCAAAAAGGACCAGGAATTCATGTTTCAAGAAAATTCGTGATATCGTCAATGAACCGGATGGTTCTTTCTTCGATCTGGCGGATAAGTGCGCCGGGATCGCTGAAGCCGGGATTTACTGCCAGATCACATTCCACGATGGAATCCCGGCCTTGCAGACTCTCCGGAATCCGGTAGTGTTCCCATCTCTTCTTCCTGAACATCTCCCAGTATTCTGCCTGAATGGCTTTATTGGTTCCCGAAAGCCATGCTTCAAAGCGGATGTCCTCATGGATCAGCACAATGGCGATTTTCAGTCCCTTTACTTTCAGCTTTTCCGGAACCAGGGGGAAATAGGTCATGTCCATGTATCCGAAGTAAAGGTTTCCGGACACGGAGAATTCAGGATGCCGGTTCCTGAAATGGGTGCGGAGGGTCGCCATAAACTCCATCAACCCCCGGTAGGCAGTTACAACATCCCCTTGTTTTACAAGCTTCCGGTATTCCTGAACGCAATCGCTGAATGTTTTCATAATCCAATTTAGTTATCGCTTCCAACCCTCATTTGCAACAGTTTGAACCGTTTCAAACATTGAGTT
>CAYYJE010000085.1:5438-12865 GCA_964472165.1 uncultured Prolixibacteraceae bacterium
TCAATTTTTTCATTGGCATTACAAATGCCAAACAGCTTACCCCTCGTTGCAAACGAGGGGTAGGGCAGACAGGTTCTTCTACGGGTCTCAAATGCTCTTTCTCAATCGTAATGGAATCTGCATTTAGCAATGAATATTTCATCATCCCGGACCTGGTATATAAGCCTGTGTTCATCATTAATCCTTCGGGACCAGAATCCTTTGTATTTAAACTTCAGGGGCTCCGGTTTGCCTTTTCCTGAGAATGGTGATCGCGAAATTTCACGGATCAGTTCATTGATCCGTTGAAGCATTCTTTTGTCTGTCCGCTGCCAGTAAAGGTAATCCTCCCAGGATTCGTCCACAAAAACCAGTTTCATTCTTCAACTAATTCTTTGGGAATACACGCACCTTTCCTGTATTTCTCAATGGCAGCATCCAGCCGCTTCTCATTTGTTTTCGAGGACAATTCATACTGGGTTGCTGTCAATGAATTGTACTCATCGAGCGACATAACCACCACACCGGAGTCTTTCCCCCTGTTGATGATCAGTGTCTCAAAATTCTTTGTGACAGCATCGAGGTATTTTCGAATATCCTTCCTGAAGTCGGAAATGGTTGTTGTCAACATAATTGGTTAATATTTGTACACAATATTGTACTAATATATGTACTTTTGGAATAATTTCCAATTTTCCGCAATAATTTTTAATCGCTGCTACTTATCTTGGATGCTACTAATAACAATATGGGAATCATCCGGGACTGCAGCTTTAATCCCGGGATTGAGCAGGGTATCCGGGTAACTTTGATCGCTGAAAACCGGGGTAGATTTTTTATAAATATTGTAATGTTCAGAGGTTCATAATGAACTAATATGTAGCTTTGGAAAACCAAGTCTCTATAAACCATAAAATAATCCCATGAAACGAAGCATTCAAATTCTGGCACTGTTGTTATTCCTGCTCTCAGGCGGATGTCAGCAAAACAAAAAATCCTCACTCTCCCTTCCTTACGAGAAGTACAAACTGGACAACGGCCTGACTGTCATCCTCAATTCCGACAAATCGGACCCGATTGCCTCACTGGTTATTCTCTATCATGTCGGATCGAACCGCGAGGTAACCGGCAAGACCGGATTTGCTCATCTCTTCGAACACATGATGTTTCAGCGTTCCGAAAACGTAGGTGAAGACCAGTATTTTAAATATATTGAAGGTGCCGGGGGTCAGCTTAACGGCGGAACCAACTTTGACCAGACCATCTATTTCGAAGTGGTACCCAAAAATGCTCTGGAACTGGCCATGTGGCTGGAATCGGACCGCATGGGTTACCTGATCAATACGGTCACGCCACAATCATTTGCCCTTCAGCAAAATGTGGTTCAGAATGAAAAAAGGCAGGGGGTCGACAACATGCCCTATGGTTTTACCGAATCGATCATCCTGAAGAACCTTTATCCGGAAGGGCATCCTTACAGCTGGGATGTGATCGGCGAGATGGAAGACCTCCGGAACGCCACCATTGAAGATGTTAAAGCCTTCCATGCAAGATTTTACGTCCCGAATAATGCAACCCTGGTGGTTTCGGGGGATTATGACACTGATTCCGTTAAATCTTTGATATCTAAATATTTTGGTGAAATTCCGTCCGGAACGGAGGTGGAAAAAATGACATCCAAAAATGTCACACTAACGGAAACCAGGAAATTCTACCATGAAGACAATTTTGCAAGGGCACCACAGCTCAACATGGTCTATCCAGTACCGGAGATGCTGACCAAAGATTCTTATTCTCTCGATGTGCTGGCCCAGTTGCTCGGAACGGGGAAGAAATCCCCGATGTACAAGGTGCTGGTCAGGGAGAAGAAACTCACATCCAATGTTTCGGTGTATAACAGTTCCAAAGAGCTGGCCGGGGAATTCAGGATCGCAGTCACCGCCAATCCCTCAACCAGTCTGAATGATGTGGAACAAGCTATCTTTGAGTCTTTTACAAGGTTTGAGATCGATGGGTTTACCGAATCCGACCTTGAAAGGATTAAAGCCGGACTGGAGACCAATTTTTACAATCAGATCAGCAGTGTCATGTACAAAGGATTCATGCTGGCTTATTACCAGGCGATGGCCGGTTCACCTAATTACCTGATGAAAGAGGTTGACATGATAAAAAATGTCACGCGTGAGGATGTCCTGGATGTTTACAACAGATATGTCAAGGGTAAAAACTATGTCCAGACCAGTTTCGTTCCGAAGGGACAGGCTGACCTGATCGCTGAGAATTCAGTCAATGCCGGTATCGTGGAAGAAGATGTTACCAATGCCACACAGGTGGAAGTTACCGAATCGGAAGAGGAAGTGATCGTGAAAACCCCGAGTCAGATTGACCGTTCGGGAGCCCCGGTTCCGGGTCCGGATCCTGCGGTCAATGTCCCTGCGATATGGTACAGTGAAGCCCCCAATGGAATGAAAGTACACGGTATTGAACAACATGAACTGCCGTTGATCACCTATTCCATCGTAATGAAAGGCGGACATTTGCTCGATGACATTCAGAAACCGGGAGTGGCCCGTTTTACGGCCTCGATGCTAAATGAAGGGACCAAAAACAAGACACCCGAAGAACTGGAAGAGGCCATACAATCACTTGGCGCCACCATTTCTTTCAGGGGAGGAAGCGACAATATTTCCGTATCGGTAAACAGCCTTTCACGGAACTTTGAGAAGACGCTGGCCCTGGTGGAAGAAATGCTGTTGGAACCCCGCTGGGATGAAGAGCAGTTTGCTTTGAACAAAACCCGGACCATCAATAACCTCAAACGGAATCTGGCCAATCCGAACTATTTGGCAAACAGGGCTATGGACAAGCTTGTTTTCGGTGATGACAACATACTGTCGACTGATGCAGGCGGAACCGTGGAAAGTGTGGAAGCCATCACCCTGGACGATCTCCGGGCTTTTTATGAAAAAAACCTGTCACCTTCGGTGGCTGACTTCATGATCGTGGGAAATGTGACCAAAGAAGAGACTGAACAAGCACTGGCCTCCCTGAATGCCAAATGGGCGGCGCGCGAGGTAGTTCTGCCTGAGCTGACTTTTCCCCCTGTTCCGGAAAAAGCAGCCCTTTATTTTGTCGATGTGCCCGATGCCAAGCAATCGGTTATCAATATAGGTTATTTATCCATTCCGCGTAACCATCCCGACTTTTACCCTGCCGAGGTGGCCAATTTCATGCTGGGCGGTACGGCCAGCGCAAAACTGTTTATGGTTCTCCGCGAGGAGAAGGGTTTCACCTACGGGGCTTACTCCTCTTTTGACGGTATGAAGGATTACGGAACCTTCACTGCCAATGCCTCGGTCCGCTCGGATGCCACGCTGGAATCGGTGAACCTTTTCAGAGATATCATGCTGGAATACCGTGCCGGCGTTCCGCAGGAGACGGCCGATTTTACCAAAGGCTCCCTGCTCAAAGGTAATGCGCTCAGGTTTGAAACCAACAATGCGCTGATCGGTATGCTGAATACCATGACGGCCAACGGACTTCCTGCTGATTATATCAAAAAGGAGGAAGCCTACCTGCGGGAGCTGACGGTGGATAAGATGAACGAAACCGTTCAGAAATATATCGATCCTCTGAAAATGATCTATGTGGTGGTGGGCGATGCCAAAACCCAGCTCAAGCCGCTCGAAAAGGCCGGCCTGGGAAACCCCGTGCTCTTCAGCCTGAATTGAGAATGAAAAGATTCGCCATCCTGACAGGCATTTTAGCAGGCTTTCTGTTCGGAGTGGCAACACCTTTCAGCAAGGTGCTCCTGAGTGAGCTAAACTCCTTTCAACTGGCCGGGTTGCTTTATCTGGGAGCAGCCTTGGCCATGCTGCCTCAGGTGATCAGAAAGAATAGCCGGATAAGACAGCTTTTTCAGAAGGGGAACCGCGCAAAAACTGCCGGGATTATCTTTTTTGGCGGATTTGCGGGACCTTTGCTTTTACTGGCCGGTCTTAAAGTGGCCAACGCCTCTTCGGTTTCCATCTGGCTGAATATGGAATTGGTAGCAACGGCCATTGTGGGCGTTCTTATCTTCAAAGATTCTCTTGACAGAAATTCTTTGATCGGGGTGGCGTTGACTGTTCTGGCAGGAATAATCATTTCACTGGGAGAAGGATCAGGCGGCCTCGTTCCGGCTTTGCTCATCCTGGCAGCATGTATCTGTTGGGCGTTCGACAACCACCTGACAGCGCTCACCGATGGCGCTTCCCCACAATCAGTCACCTTTGTCAAAGGCATCATGGCCGGAACGGTGAACCTGGTCATTGGAATACTCTTAAGCAATCATCAGATGATGTCAGCAGCCCATGTGGTTCCCGCACTGGTCGTCGGAATATTTTCATACGGATTCAGTATCCTTCTGTATGTGACATCCGCACAGGCTATCGGGGCTACACGTAGTCAGGTTCTGTTCTCAACGGCTCCGGTATGGGGTGTTTTGTTGGCCTATCTGATCAACCATGAGCCCTTCATGTGGATCCATGTGATTTCAATGACATTCCTGGCAGCCGCCGTTTTATTTACGTACCGGTCATCCCATGCCCACACACATACCCATGAGGCAACGGAACACATTCATTATCACCGGCACGATGACGGACATCATGCGCATTCTCATTTATCAGGAACGCATCCGGGGAAGGGATGGCATTCCCACCTGCATACCCATGATCCTGAAACGCATACCCATGGGCACTATCCTGATTTGCATCACAGGCATCCGCATGACTAATTATTCATTATCTTTCATTCAAAATTATCGCGGATGTCAGTTATCAGGAACGAGTATGAGAACAATATCCCTTTTATCGCTTTTCCTTCTGATAACCCTGGTGCATGGAATTTCGTCAGCACAGAAAACGATCAGGGCATTTGAGCTGACTGCCGAACCTGTTACCGATGGAATATTTGAACCGGAAAAGTGGATGGGGGCAGACAGCGCCGCCCGGTTTTTCCAGATGGAACCTCTGACCGGAAGCCCCGCGTCACAGGAAACTAACTGCTATTTCGGCATCAGGGATGAAAAGATCTACGTAACCTTCCTTTGCTACCAGTCGGAACCGGTCATTGCCAAAAACCAAAGCCGGGATGCCCTGAGCAAGAATGATGATATGGTTGCGTTGATTCTGGATACCTACGACGAAAACCGGAGCGGATATACGTTTTTCGTCAATCCGTTGGGAACCCAGATTGAAATGAAAGTGAACGATGACGGCATTAATATCGATTTGAACTGGGATGTGGAATGGAAATGTGCTGCCAGGACTTTTGACCGGGGATGGTGCGCTGAAATGGAAATTCCTTTTAAAAGCCTGAAATTCAAAAAGGGAGCTGAAACCTGGGGCATCAATTTCGGAAGGATCATCCGGTCCAATTTTGAAACGGTGTACTGGTCAGGAACACTGACACAGGATTTCCGCATTTCCCAGGGGGGCAAAGTAACCGGTATCAAATCTCCCGGGTCCCTGAATAAAATCACTGTTTTCCCTTATTTTAACCTGGTAAAATCTAACAAAAGCAAACCAGACCTCGATGCCGGAGGTGACCTTCAGTGGCAGATCGGATCGACCCTTTCCCTGAATGCCACCCTGAATCCCGATTTCGCGACCGTGGAAGCCGATCAGCAACAGATCAACTTGACCCGGTACGAATTGAGCTACCCGGAAAAACGGCTGTTTTTCCAGGAAGGAAACGACATGTACAACACCCGGATAAAGACTTTTTATTCCAGGCGCATCCGGGATATTGACTACGGAGTCCGGATGAACGGCAAAGCAGGGAAAGCCCAGTTTAACCTTCTGAATGTCAAATCCCCGGCTCCGTCAGATGAGGATCCCGCCACTTACTTAACTGCGGCCAGAGTTAAATATGATTTCCTGAAATCTTCGTCTATTGGGGCAACCCTTGTAGATAAAAGCTGGAACGACGGTTACACGCGCTCATTAAGTCTGGATTACGTGATGAACCTGGGTAAAACCTGGCAGCTGACCGGCCAGTTCGTCGGCAGCGCCCCGGGAAATTTCAGCGAACACAGTGCAGGGTACCTCAGGTTTTCCCGTGAGAACAACATATACCATTATCATATCCGGTACACCCAAATCGGATCAAAATTCCGGGAAACGGTAAACCAGACCGGCTTTATCACAGACGACAACCGCAGGGAATTCGACAGTGACGTAACTTACAAGTGGTGGTTGAAAAACGGGCCTTTCAAATATATTGATCTGCAAAGCATGAATAACATCTTCTGGAGCCTGACCGGAAAATTAAGAAGTTGGTACCTCACGGACAGGGTCAACTTTTATCTGAAGAACAGGTTCAATGTTGAATACGCTTACAATAACGAATACAAATTGTTCGAAAAGGATTTCCACAACCATATGCATGCCATCAGCCTGGGATACAACACCGATGAATGGAGCCACGCCATGGTCAGCTATTCTTCAGGGAGGAACTTTGACCGTGATCTCACATTGCTTAGCGGTGGAGGAAGAGTGAAGATGTTTGATAAACTTTCGCTCAGCTATTCATCCGACCTGTTGAATTTCAAACCCGACAGCGGGAATAATTCGACCTGGATCAACGTGATCACAGCCAGTTACAATTTTACCAATAATTTATTGTTAAAACTCTTTGTGCAAAACAGTTCCGTAAACGACAAGCTCTATTTTTACGGTTTATTTGGCTGGCGTTTCAAACCTCCCTTCGGCGCTCTTTATCTGATTTATTCCCATGATGAATTCAGAGAAAACATTTCTTTCCCGGAATCAGACAACCTTTTCCTGAAGCTGACCTTCCCCGTATCGATATTAAAATGAGTAGTACGCCAACGGCACCAGGTCGGCATTCTCGAGGCTGCGGTTCTTCCGGAGTTGAAACATGTCGGGCTTGCCCACCCAGTCGAAGAAAGCCTTGTACACCTCCAGGTCGTTGAGGGCGCCGAACATGTTGCGGATCTCCCTTCGCAGGAGGTTGCGGTTGTCGGTAGTGACGGGAATCCGGTACTGCACCTGCGTCAGGTCCAGAATGTAGTCGGCCATTACGTCGAACCGCTGCCGAATGGGATAGCGGTCGAACCTCCGGAACTGCTCTTCGATGAATTCCCCCGGAAGGATGAAGCCCTTGGTGAGCCTGACGTCGGCCGGTGTGAACCAGCGGTTCTCGATGTGCAGGATGAAGGCGTCGAGTTTTTCGGGGAAGCCGGATGACGCCTTGTATTGGATGCGCTCGATGAACCCGGACTGTGGCTTGCCCAGAAGCTCCTTCACCTGTTGAAAGATGGTCTGGTACTTGTACTTGTTGTCGAGGATCCCCGAGAGGATCTCCTCCATACTGATCTCCGGAACGGTCTCTTCCCCCAGTTCGGGCAGCACGTTGGAGATGTAGTCGGCGAAGACCTTGTT
>CAYYJE010000086.1:0-1533 GCA_964472165.1 uncultured Prolixibacteraceae bacterium
GCGCTAAATGTCTTTGTGTTTTTATCTGTGTGTATCCGTATTCATAATTCCGGCGAGCCTGCGAGCCGCAATAATCCGTGCAAATCCGTTGCATCCGTGTCCATCCGTGTTCCATTTTACAGGATCACTGAATCACCGGATCACAATTATAGTCTATAACCAACCATTTAAACCATGAAAAGAAAACTTGTTTTACTCCTGGTGCTGGGAATTCTGGGTTTTTCAGCGGGTTCCTGTTTTCTTCCCCTGGGAGAGAAAAAAGACGCGGCATCTGCCCACGGCAAACGAACGGTGGAAAATTACCGGAAATTTTGTGCCGGCTGTCATGGCGACAGGCTGGAGAAATTTGCCGCCAAAGCCTGGATGGATGAGGAGGGCATCGCATCGGTCGTCCGGAGTATCAAACTGGGCATCGAGGAACTCGGGATGCCCGGCTTTGAGAAGACCTTCAGCGACAGGGAGATCAAAAAGCTGGCACTCTATGTGAAGGCCGGGATCCCCGGTGACCGTGCTGTGCTGAAACCCGCATCCACACCGGGAGAGGTGGTTGTTTCGGAGGTGCAGCGGTTTGTCGTCGACACCGTGGTATCCGGACTGAAAGTTCCATGGGGACTGGCATTCCTCCCCGGCGGTGACCTGCTGATTTCCGAAAGGGAAGGGAAACTTTACCGTTTTTCAGACGGCAGGATTTCCCCGCCCATCGAAGGGTTGCCTCCCATCATGGCGGCAGGCCAGGGCGGACTCCTCGACCTCTGCCTTCATCCTGACTACGGGGAGAACGGGTGGATTTACATCTCTTACGCTTACCCGGAGACGGACAAGCCCAAGCGGACGGGCAACACCGCCATCATGCGGGCCAGGCTGGAAGGCAACCGCCTGGTCGACCAGGAAGTGATTTTCAGGGGTTCTCCCGCCACCGACCGGACTCACCATTTCGGCTGCAAGCTTGCATTCGACGGGGAAAACCGGCTCTATTTCGGCATTGGCGACCGGGGACAGCATTTTATTTTTCCCCAGGAGACGGGCAACCACAATGGTAAAATCCATCGTATCAACGACGACGGGACAATCCCGCCCGATAATCCATTTGCCGGAAGTTCGGGGGCCATGGCTTCGATATGGAGTTATGGCCACCGGAATCCACAGGGCAACTGCTTCCATCCGGTGACCGGCGAATTGTGGGAATCGGAACACGGGCCCCGCGGGGGCGACGAACTCAACCTCATCCTTCCGGGTAAGAACTATGGCTGGCCGGTAATCTCCTATGGCATCAACTATGACGGAACCGTGCTCACCGACCTTACCCAAAAGGAGGGACTGGAACAACCTGTTTTTTACTGGACTCCTTCTATAGCCCCCTGCGGGATGATTTTCCTGGCAGGCGACCGTTATCAAAACTGGAAAAACAACCTCTTTGTGGGCTCTCTCCGGTTTCAGTATGTGGAACGGGTGGTCCTTGAAGGCCATCAGGTGACCCATCGGGAGAAGCTTCTGGAGGGGATCGGCAGGGTCCGCAATGTGGTGGAGAGTCCC
>CAYYJE010000086.1:1633-5971 GCA_964472165.1 uncultured Prolixibacteraceae bacterium
TGGAGCTTGTGGCCCAGGACGCGGCGAAGAGCCGTCTCCCGTCGGCTGATTCCACTCTCCTGCTCGAAGAGGTGACCATTGAGGCTTACCAGGTGGCAGGCCGGCAGAATCTCCTGCCCGGGAACATCTCCCGTCTGGGAGGAGAGGCCCTTGCTGCAGGCGACGGACTCCGATTGGCCGGACTGCTCAACACGCTTCCGGGGGTGACCCTGCAGAGTGGCACGCTGGCCACGGGAAGAATGGTGATCCGGGGCATGGGAAGCCGCACACCCTACAATACCAACCGCATCAGGGCATACCTCGACGGGATTCCCCTGACCGGTAGCGATGGCATCTCCTCTCCCGAGGACCTCGATTTTGCGGCCCTCGGAAGAGTGGAAGTGATCAGGGGACCCTCTTCGGCCCTTTACGGTTCCGGACTCGGGGGAAGCATCGCCCTGTATACTCCCGTCTACCAGAGTGATACCGGAATAGTATCTCTTCAGTACGGATCTTTCGGCACCGGCAACCTTCGCCTTTCCGGGAACCTGCACGGGGAGAAGGGGCAACTCTGGAGCAGCTTCAGCCACCTCCACAGCGACGGTTTCAGGGAGAACGACCTCTACCGCAGGAGTTCGCTGATCACCTCGGGGCGGTGGCGCGGAAAGGGGTACCTCCTGAGCGCCACCATGCTGGCCATTGCCATGAAGGGGGGAATTCCCAGTTCGCTCGGGAAGAGCCTCTTTGAAGCGAGTCCGGCGTCTGCCGCTCCCAGCTGGAAGGCCGCAGGCGGATACCAGCAGTTCACCAAAGTGCTGGCCGGCGTCACCCTGGCAGCTCCCCTGACGGAGAAGGCGACGGGCAGGGTCACCCTCTACGGCAAGCTGAACGACGATTACGAAAAGCGCCCCTTCAACAACCTCGACGACGGTGCCGGAGGTGCGGGGATCCGTGGCCGCATCACCCACCACGGGAGGAAGAGCGACTGGATCGCCGGGGGGGAGTGGTCGGCGGAGCGTTACGCCTGGCTCCTCGACAAAGAGGAGCTCCTTCTCAATAAAAACAGGGAAACCCGCCGGCAGTGGCAGCTCTTTGGCATGCTCTATTACCGGCCTGCCTCCCGGCTGACCCTCTCCCTGGCCGGGGCGGTGAGCCAGACGCACTATACCCTCGATGACCTTTTTCCTGCCAACGGCGACCAGTCGGGAAACCGACACTTCCCCCCGGTCTTTTCGCCCCGCGCGGGAGTGAGCTGGCAACCGGCGAAAGCCGTTACCCTCTTCGCTTCGGCAGGCCAGGGCTATTCCCTCCCTTCACCGGAAGAGACCCTTCTCCCCGATGGGGATGTGAACAGGGAGATCAGACATGAAGAAGGGTACCAGTATGAACTGGGAACTCGTGTGGAGGAAGGGGAGGGGAGAAGCTTTCTGGAAGCTGCCCTTTACCGCATTAACCTCACTGACCTGCTGGTCACCAAGAGGGTGTCGGAGGAACTCTTCACGGGAATCAACGCCGGAAAGAGCCGCCACCACGGTGTGGAACTCGCTGCCGGAACCCGCTTGTTCAGCTTCCCGCTGTTCCCGGGGGAACTCTCCGCCCGGTCAGCAATAACGGTGTCGGAAAACAAATTTGTGGAATTCACCGACGACGGAGAAAATTACGACGGGAAACACCTTCCGGGGATTCCCAAAACTTCGTTTAACCTGCAGATGGGATGGACTCCCCTTCCTTTCCTGGAGGGTGAAATCGCACTTTCCCGGACGGGTTCCCAGTTTCTCGACGATGGAAACAGCCTGAAGCACCCCGGTTATTTTCTGGCGAACCTGAAGGTCACCTCCCGGATTGCCTCCGGAAAAGGCCGGATTCTCAGGATCTATGCGGGCATGGACAATGTGACAGATACCCGCTATGCTTCTATGGTTGTGGTGAATGCCCTGGCCACGGGAAGCGCCGAACCGCGTTACTACTATCCCGGACAGCCCCGGAATATTTTCATGGGTGTGGTGATCGCTTTCTAAGGATAATTATGCATTACAGGTTGGCATGTATCTTCTACGGTTTTAGTGTCCGGTGTGTGAGGTAGCCTTGTCATATCTTTTGGCTACTTCATCCCAGTTTACAACATTCCAGAATGCTTCAATATAATCGGGTCTCTTGTTCTGATATTTTAAATAGTAGGCATGTTCCCAAACATCCATTACAAGCAGAGGTGTTCCCTTTTTTTCTGCCAGATCCATCAATGGGTTTTCCTGATTTGGTGTTGAACTAATAAAGAGTTTGCCGCTATCATCCAAACTTAGCCATGCCCATCCACTACCAAATCTGGTTTTTCCGGCTTCCGAAAATTGCTTCTTAAACTCATCAAAGGAGGTAAACGTTTTTGTAATGGCATCTGCTAATTTTCCGGTTGGTAAGCCACCTCCGGAAGCTTTCATCCCTTCCCAATAAAAGGTATGGTTGAAATAGCCGCCACCGTTATTTTTGACTGCAACAGGGTATTTGCTCATATTTCTGAAAATATCCATGATGTCCATTGATTCCATTTCAGTGCCCTTAATTGCAGTGATAAAATTGTCATAATAGGCTTTATGGTGTTTGCCATAATGGATTTCAAGCGTAAGCTTATCAATATAAGGTTCAAGCGCATCATACCCATAGGGCAGCGCTTTTAATTCGAATGTGTTTTTTGAATTCATGGCAGATTGAATTTTTGTGGTTTTATTATTTATTTGATTTTTAGGTGTCTCGGGTGATCGTGCTTTTGTAGAGCACTGAAAACCAAGAAGCCCGAATATAACTATTCCTGCAAGAAAATTTTGTTTACTCATGGCTTTGATTTGCCAGGTAATTCTCCAGACCCATTTGCTCAATCTGTGCACGCTGGATTTCTGCCCAATCGACATGACCTTCTTCTTCTTTAAGAATTTTGGTTAAAAGGTCAACAGTACCTTGATCAATAACTTGTCGGGCAAGTTTGATTGCATCGTTGTAATCATTGACAACTTTGAGTTCAGTCTCATTGTCACTACTGATCATTTCTGAAACAGTTTTACCAATCTTCATCGGATTAAGTATGGATACCGTTGGTGAACCCTCAAAGAAAAGTATCCTCTCAATCAACCACTCAGCATGACGCATTTCATCAATTGCCTGTTTCTTTATGGCTTTGTGAAGTTTGCTGTAACCCCAGTTTGCACACATTTCAGATTGCACAATGTACTGGCTGATGACAGTAAGTTCATCTGCCAGAAGTGAATTTAATGCTGTGAGTACTTTTTCATTCCCTTTCATCTTACCTGATTAATATTAACCCTTCAAAATTAATTACCTTAACTCTGGGAGGTGTTACAAAATTTATTGGGAAAATTACATTATTCACACATTGGCTATGTTCTATTTAATCATCAGCTCAATTGATTTTTGTTAAAACAGGATAATGTGAATCATGTAAAATCTCCCTAAAATTATGTAAGGCTAATCGTTTTATTAAATATCAACTTTGTAAATTATTGTCAGTTTATTTGTAAGGGCACCACTGGAATTTGAAGACGGCCCTATTGAGAAGGCCATCAATATTCCTGTGGCTGTTTGTCAAAATCCTCACGGTTCAAGGTTTTATTCAAAGTTTTAAGAATTGAAGATTTAGTTTAATCAGTAAAACATGGAAACAATTGCTTCAGTTTTTACGGATGCCCACTGGTCGCCCTATGTAGTCGGCATAGGCATTGGGTTTCTGAGCTGGCTGAGTTTTTTGATATCGGGCAAACCCATTGCCACTTCTACAACATTTGCCCGGATTGGTGGGATGGTTGAAGAAATGTTGACCGGGGAAAAAGCAAAACAAAGACCCTATTATAAAAAGATCAAACTTAAAACTAACTGGCAGTGGATGCTGGTTGTGGGTATTGTGATAGGGTCATTCCTGTCGGCCATCATATCAGGAGATTTACAAGCAAATGCATGGGTGCCATCGCTTTGGGCTTCAGCTTTTGGCAATAGCGCGGCACTTAGGGCCCTTGTTGCTTTGGCCGGGGGCATTATTCTGGGCTTTGGCGCTCGATTTGCCGATGGATGCACCAGCGGGCACGGCATCAGTGGCACACTTCAACTTGCCGTTTCAAGCTGGGTTTTGGTATCCTGTTCGGCTTTCTTTTGCATAAGGGCGGTGCAACTGCGGTAATGTATCCCAAACTAAAGGATGGAATCCTGAAAAAAGGCGATTTTGGCGATATTACTATACCTCGCCTCTTAAAGGTAAACGACTGGGTGGTGGTTGTTCCTTCAGTTACCCTAATAGTTCTTTTGCTGGTTTGGATTGAGAAAGCAGGGTTTTAAAAAACCTCATTATAGATACCCAAC
>CAYYJE010000086.1:6071-12781 GCA_964472165.1 uncultured Prolixibacteraceae bacterium
GCTGGTTTGGATTGAGAAAGCAGGGTTTTAAAAAACCTCATTATAGATACCCAACTGTGAATCATATAACTATTCCCGATAATTGTATAATGCTTAGCTTGATTAACAACGCTACTTTTACGTCTTTCCGGGTGAGAATTATCTCCGGGGGAATATTAACCCGCTTCACCGGCCTCCCTTTGGGGGAAGTTGGTGGGGCTTAAAAAGATCAATTATGAGTACAGGTAAAGTAGTTTTAGGTTCATTGGCAGGACTTGCCATTGGTGCAATAGCAGGTATTTTATTAGCACCCGAAAAAGGTTCAGTAACCCGTAGACAAATCATGAATAAAAGTGATAATTATTTGGATGAACGAAAATCAAAGTTTAATGAATTTCGTGATTCAGTTACGGAAAAATTTGAAAGCACAAAAAAAGACCTTGAAGGATTTGTTGACAAAAGAAAAGCAAAATTCAATGAAGCAAAAAAAGATGTGAAAAAATCGGCAGCAAATTTTAAACACGATATCGCAGCTGATATTAACCATGCAACTTCATAGGTTTTCAAGCAATCGTCCGGCAGATGAGAATCCATCAGGCGCATCAATTTGCAATTAGCATAGAAGTATCAAAATGAGATCATCCAGAGCAAGTCTCACTTTAGTTCAAATGAACGATACCCATGCTTATTTTGATTTGCATCAGGAGATGTTTTGGCAGGGGGACCATGTTGTATACCGCCAGGCTGGAAATTATGCCCGTATTGCCACAATTGTAAAAAAAATCCGGGCTGAAAGCCATGGGAATTGTCTCTTTTGCGACAGTGGTGACACGCTCCATGGCACATATCCTGCCCTCGTCACAAAAGGACAAGCTATGATCCCTATATTGAATTCATTGGGACTTGATGCCATGACAGCTCATTGGGAATTTGCATACCTGCCAACAGTATTTAATCAGCGTGTTACTGAACTTAATTATCCGATGCTGGCAAATAATGTCTTTTTTAAAGTGACTAACAAGCTGGTTTTTCAGTCGTATATTATTAAAGAGATTGGCGGATTGCGTATCGGACTTATTGGGATAGCTTCGAATATTGTGGATAAGACTATGCCGCCATCCTTCAGCGAAGGCATATACTTTACATTGGGTAAAGATGAACTTCCGCCAATTATTGAACTGCTGCGCTTGAAGGAAAAGATTGACTTGATTGTCCTGATCTCACATCTTGGCTTCACTCAGGACATGAAGCTTTTATCTGAAGTACAAGGCATTGATGTTTGTCTCAGCGGCCATACTCATAACCGTCTTTACGAACCGGTTCTCTGTGGGAAAACGCTTGTTATACAATCAGGCTGTCATGGTTCTTTTCTGGGTCGCTTAGACCTGGAGGTGGAAGGTGGACAAATCGTTGATTACCGGCATCAGTTGATTGAGGTTGAGGCAACAATACAACCTGATCCCAAAGTAGCTGAACTTGTTAAACAGGCTCTGGCACCATACAAGAAGGAACTCGCTGAGGTTGTTGGTGAAACATCCACAGCGCTCAACCGGGGAACAACCCTGGAGACTACGATGGACAATTTCCTTCTTCAGGCTTTGCTTGAAAGCACCGGTGCTCAATTGGCATTTTCGAATGGCTGGCGCTACGGCGCACCAATAGTTCAGGGACAGATAACCTTGAATGACCTTTACAACATTATTCCCATGAATCCACCTGTCTCAACAGTTGAGTTAACGGGAGAAGAAATAAAGGAAATGCTGGAGGAGAATCTCGAAAGGACGTTTTCGTGCAACCCCTTTAATCAAATGGGAGGAGCTGTCAAACGTTGTCTCGGTCTGAATGTCTACTTTAAGATTGAAAACCCCTCAGGCAACCGGATTCAAAAAATGTTTGCTGGGAACGAAGAAATACAGCCCGACAAATATTACAGTGCGGCATTCGTCACCATGCAGGGTGTACCTCAAAAATATGGCCGCAATCGTGAAAATCAGCCAGAAAGGATTATTGATGCGATGCGAAAATACTTGTTAAACCATCGCCCCGTTCATGCAGAGCTCAGGGGCACCTTTGTTGCGGTATAAAAAAATTATGGTGGGCTGTACTGGATTCGAACCAGTGACCTCATGCGTGTGAAGCATGTTCTCTGAACCGACTGAGCTAACAACCCCTGTTTTGCGCGGCAAATATAAAAAAAACTCGCTGCCACACCCTAAAAAATAAATAATCCCGCCAATCTCCTGTAGTTTTCACCATCCGGAAAATTCCCTGGAATGGCAATCAATTGATAATCAGCATTTTGGGTGGAGATAAGGGGAGTCGAACCCCTGGCCTCTACAGTGCGAGTGTAGCGCTCTAGCCAACTGAGCTATACCCCCATGGCGTGCAAATTTACGCTTTTTCAAAAACCTTTGCAGCCTGAACCCAAATTTTTGTAACTTTATCACATAGACCCAAAACATCATCAGAAAAATCCGGACCATGGAAAACAGGATTAGTGCGATGTACGACGAATACCGGAGCGGAAAAACCGTCCGCCGCGATTTTTTGAAGAAGCTGGCCCTTGTGACCGGAAGTACGGCTGCGGCCCTGACACTGCTCCCTCTGCTGGATGACCACACCCTGTCGGCAGCCGAAAAGTTTGAAAAAATTAGGAAAGTGCTGGACCAGGCGGTCACCTATCAGGCTCCGGACGGGGAGATGAAAGCCTTCCTGGCCCATCCTGCCAAAGGGAAGAAGTTCCCGGCGGTGATTGTCATTCAGGAGATCTTCGGCCTCAACGACCACATCAGGGATGTGACCCGCCGCATGGCCGGGGAGGGTTTCCTGGCGCTGGCCCCCGACGCGCTGAGTCCGCAAGGGGGATCCCCGGAAGATTCCACCAAAGCCCGTGAGATGATGGGCAAACTGGATCCTGTTCAGACCACGAAGAATTTTGTGGCTGCCGTGAAATACCTGAAGACCCACCCCCTGTCAAACGGAAAAGTGGGGTGTACCGGCTTCTGCTGGGGCGGCGCCATGACCAACCAGGTAGCCGTCAACTGTCCGAACCTCGATGCGGCGGTCCCATACTACGGCAGCCAGCCCAAAGCGGAGGATGTACCGAAAATCAAGGCTCCCCTGCTGATTCACTATGCCGAAAATGACCCGCGCATCAATGCCGGAGTAGAAGCCTTTGAAAAGGAATTGAAGGAAAATGGCAAGGAGTTTCAATCGTTTATCTATCCCGGCACCGGCCATGGCTTCAACAACGACACTGCGCCGCAGCGTTACAACGAGGCTGCCGCCAAACTCGCCTGGAGCCGCACGGTGGATTTCTTTAAGGAAAAGCTGAAGTAGTTACGTCTGTTGTCGGGGGCCCTAAAGGTGGTTCTTGCCTGGCAGGGAGGGATGGTCGGTGATCGTGGCCTGTCTGACCCCTTGTCCCCCTAAAAGAACTTTTGATTGTGGTTTGTCTGACCCCCAAACCCCCTAAATGGGGCTTTAGACTTGAATCCATTTTAATGTATGGATGATTCATTTATGTTTAACTTTTCATTATTTTTGAATAAACCGTGTTTTGAGAGGAAACACATGATGTCAGCGTATAGCGATATACCAATGTTTTATGATGCACCAGCCGAACTGTTCGGTAAGGCAAAATATTTAAGGCAGCACAAGACATCTGCAGAGAAGAAAGTATGGGAATTTCTGAAAAATAAGAATGTCCTTGGTGCGAAGTTCAGGGCTCAACATCCGTTAGGAGTGTATATAGCTGATTTTTATTGCCACAAAATCAGGCTGATCATAGAAATCGACGGAGAAATCCATGAAAATGAAGAACAGAAAGAATATGACATACAAAGAAGCCGTGATTTAAACAACTGGGATATTGATTTAATCCGGTTTACAAATTTCCAGGTCCACAATGATTTTGATTCTGTAAAACAAAAAATCACAGAAGAAGTACAAACCAGGTTGAACGTTAATCCCGTCCTGCCAAGCAGAAGCCCCTTTTAGGGGGTGTGGGGGTTAGTCATACCAAGGATCACCTTCCATTCCTCACTACCAGGCCAAAGCCCCATTTAGGGGGTTTGGGGGTCGGACACCACAGGCACCCTGAACTCTCCACCTGCAAAGGTACGGGGTCAAACAATCAAGGATCACCTTCCATCCCTTACCCTTCGCTGATTTCTTTCAGTGTTTCCACCATCGGTAGACAATGGTTAAAAAATAGCCGGTACCCTGCACACAGGTAGTTGAGTCCGGGTTCTCCGTCGGGGGTGGTGACAAACCGGTTTTTGGGGCATTCGCCGTGGCACATTCCCAACACCGGGCACTCCCGGCAATAGCGTGGCAGGGTCGTTTTCTTGGCGGTTCCGAAGGCTTTCTGCCGGGGCGAATCCAGATAATGGGAGAGGGGGTACTCCCTGAGGTTTCCCAGCCGGTGGGCGGGGTTTACATAGTGGTCGCAGGAGTATACATCGCCGTTATGTTCCACGACGGGGACACCGCCACATTCGGTCTTGAAAATGCAAAGGGTGTGTCCCTGGTCAAAGGCGGTGCGCAGGGCCTCCTCAAAAATCTGGATATTGACCTCCCCGATGTCGTGTTCCGTCCATTCGTCGAAGATTTCAGCCAGGAAGCGGCCGAAGGCTTCTGCCGGCACGGAGTGGGCCGTTACTTCTGCAGAAGACCCGGGTTCCCGCTCCACCAGCGGCAGGAAGGTGAGGTACCGGGCCCCCAGCTCCCTGAAAAAGCGGTAAAGGGTGAGCGGATGACGGACATTGACCGCATTTACCACGCATAGGATTTCGGTGGTCACTCCGTATTGCTGCAACAATCGGTAAACCCTGAGGACCTCATTGAAAGTGCCGTGTCCCCGGCGGTCTTTCCGGTGCAGGTTGTGAAACTCCTCAGGACCGTCGATACTGATGCCCACCATGAAATTTTCACGGGCCAGGAACCGGCACCACGCTTCATCGAGAAGGGTGCCGTTGGTCTGGATGCCATTGAGGAGCCTCTTTCCGGGAGGCAGGTGCTTCTGCTGGAGCGCCACGGCGGTTTTGTAAAAACCAAGGCCTGCCAGGGTGGGCTCACCACCGTGCCATGAAAAGAAGAGAGTCTCACCGGTGGTGGCTTCGATATGCTGGAGGATATACTCCTCCAGGAGTGCATGGTCCATCCGGCAATGCCCGGACTTGCTGAACAGCTCCTTTTTCTCCAGGTAATAGCAATAGTCGCAGCGGAGGTTGCACTCCGCCCCCACCGGCTTGGCAAATACCTGGAATTCCCGTTGTTCCGGACTCATGGCCGCAGCGCTATTCCGTAAAGCAGTAAAGGGAAGAGAATCCCCTGATGAGCAGGTCATTGCCAACCACCACCGGTGAGGCGTGGAAATCGTCATCGAGGCGATTGGAGGCCAGGAGTTCGAAGTTTTCACCTGCTTTGATCACCAGCACCACCCCTTTGGAGGCGATGTAGATTTTTCCGTCAACCCCGGTAGGCGATGAAAAGAGGGTGCTGATCCCTTCCAGTTTCTGTTTGGAATAGACCACTGCGCCGGTTTTGGCATCCAGACAGGTGAGGAAGCCGTTGTTGACGCGCACGAAGTAAAGTTTACCCTCCATCAGCAGGAGGTTGGGGGTATAGGGGGTATCCTGGTTGTAGCTCCAGAGGATGGCGTCGGTACCGGTGATGTCGCCTTTGGCTTTCGAGGGGTCAATGGCCATCAGGGCGCTGCCGCGGAATCCGCTGGCCAGGTAGAGGATGCCGTCGTCATACACCGGATTGGGGATGGTGTTGCGGGTCATTCCCGTGGCCGTCCAGACCAGTTCTCCCGATTCTACTTCATAGCTTCGCACCTGGTTGGGTGCGCTGGTGACCACCTGGGCTTTGCCGTTCACTTCGATCACCAGGGGGGTGGCCCACGAAGTCACTTCATCACGTCCGGCACGCCACAGCTCGTTACCTGTTTTTTTGTCGAGGGCCACCAGAAACGACTCCCCGTTGTGGTCCCACTGGATGAAGAGCCGGTCCTTGTAGAGGTAGGGCGATTCTCCCTCCCCGAAACTCATGTGTTTGTTCAGCTGGCCGAAATCTTTCTGCCACAGGATGTTGCCGTTGAAGTCGAGGCAGTGGATTCCCCTGGATCCGAAATAGGCGAAGATCAGTTCCCCGTCGGTGGCAGGGGAGTTGGAGGCCCAGCTACCCAGGTCGTGGGTTCCCTCCTGCGGCTTCTCCCGGGCTACGGTTTTCTCCCAGAGGATCTTGCCGTCATTCCGGCCGACCACAACCACCTTGTATTCATGGATATATTCAGAGCGGACGGCGCCCATCGGGCCGCTGTGCCCTTCCGGAGCCCCTCCGGCGACTGCCGTGGCTTTTTCCTCAGTGGCCACCGAGGTGGTGAGAATGATCTTGTCGCCCCAGACTATGGGGGTGGCATGCCCCTTTCCGGGGATGGCGGTTTTCCACTTCAGGTTTTTCGACTCGCCGAAAGTGACCGGCGCCCGTCCGTCAGGGGAAGCTCCCGTGTGCATGGGGCCGCGCCATTGCGGCCAGTTGCCGCCGCTCCCCTGGTCACTGCCCGAAAGCCGGCAGGAGAGGAGGAACAGAGCTGTGATGGTCAGGAAAATGGTGCGTTGAATCGTCATCATTGTTATTTTGGATTTTGTAATTTGACAAATATAGAGAGATCTGGTTTAAACGCAACACCCCTGAAAACCAAACGGATTGTTATTTTTGTTCCC
>CAYYJE010000087.1:0-12608 GCA_964472165.1 uncultured Prolixibacteraceae bacterium
CCTGCTTACCCGTGAACTTCGTTTAGCGGCTGCAAATGTAAACGGGTTTTTAAAACCTCCAACACCTGTCCACATACAATTTCAAACTAATTTACAACCGGCTGAATTCAAACACTTTGCAATGTTACAAAAAATTAACATTGGCGATTTTCATTCATTGAAGAAGATTTAACCAGGTCATCGATCATTTCTGTTACAAAGAAAATTGTACTTTCGTCCCTTAATCAATTGCACGATAATGAGAATTTCCGAAAAATGCCTTGTAATTATCCCCACTTATAATGAAAAGGAGAACGTTGAGAAGATCATCCGGAAGGTTTTTTCACTGGAAATACCCTATCACCTTCTCTTTATAGATGACAATTCTCCTGATGGAACGGCCTTGATTATCAGGCAATTGCGGAAGGAATTCGAAGGTAGGTTGCATCTCGTTGAACGAAAGGGAAAACTGGGACTCGGGACAGCCTACATTGCCGGTTTTAAATGGGCAGTTGAACACAGATACGATTTTATCTTTGAAATGGATTGTGACTTTTCCCACAATCCTGACGATCTGGAACGGCTTTTCATTGCTGTCCACAACGGTGCCGACCTGGCCATTGGCTCCAGGTATATTTCGGGTATCAACGTGATTAACTGGCCGTTAAGCCGGGTTCTGATGTCCTATTTTGCCTCGGTATACGTCAGGATGGTAACCGGGATGAAAATCATGGATACCACAGCCGGTTTTAAGTGTTACAGGAGGAAAGTGCTGGAATCCATCGATTTCGACAAGATCAGGCTGAAAGGATACGGATTCCAGATCGAAATGAAATTCAACACATGGAAACTGGGGTATAAAATTGTGGAGGTCCCCATTATTTTCACTGACCGTAAAGAAGGCACCTCAAAAATGAGCGGAGGCATCTTCGGAGAAGCCATGTGGGGAATCCTGAAAATGAAGATCAACAGTTGGGTCAATCCGGTGAAAGCCCGGGAAGGGGAATAGGTCGAGGTTGAGATTGAGGTTGAGGTTGAGGTTGAGGTTGAGGTTGAGGTTGAGATAAACGAAAAAATCGATAAATCGCCAAATCCACAAATGAGCTGAGGTCGGGGTCGGGAAAGCTTCGGTGACCGGAGAAGGCTGAGAGCGTTGTTAACTGTACACAAGGAAACGGGTTCTATGAAAACACTGATCAAGAATGCCATACTGGTCAATGAAGGATTACAATATAAAGGAAGTCTGCTGATCAGTGGGGAACGAATCGAAAGGATCTTTCCGGTGGCTATGCCGGGTAATTTCGATCTGAATGGAGTCACGGTGATTGAAGCTGAAGGACTTTTCCTGTTACCCGGGGTGATCGACGACCAGGTCCACTTCCGTGAACCCGGGCTCACCCACAAGGGGGAAATACTTACAGAAAGCCGGGCTGCCGTGGCAGGAGGGGTCACCTCCTACATGGACATGCCCAACACCCTGCCCCAAACGGTCACCCTAGCCCTCCTTGAAGAGAAATACCGCAGGGCAGCTGAAGTATCGGCTGCCAACTACTCATTCTTTATGGGTGCCACCAACACAAACCTGTCTGAAGTGGTCAGGACTGACCCTTCCACCGTTTGCGGGATCAAGGTTTTCCTGGGCTCCTCCACAGGCGATATGCTTTTGAATGACGATGACGCACTGACAGCCCTGTTCCGTGAAGCCCCCATGCTGATCGCTGCCCACTGTGAGGATGATGCCATCATCCGTGCCAACAGTGAAGAAGCCCGCAAACAATTCGGGGAAGAGATCCCTTTTTCCTGGCATCCGGTTATCCGGAGTGCAGAGGCGTGTTACGCATCCTCGGCCAAAGCCGTGGAACTGGCCAGCCGCTGCAATACCCGGCTCCACGTATTCCACCTCTCCACAGCCAGGGAGATGGCGCTTTTTTCCCCCGGTAAAGTTGCCGGTAAAAAAATCACCGCTGAAGTCTGCATCCATCATCTGTGGTTCGCAGAGAATGATTACGCCCGTTTGGGATCGGCCATCAAATGGAATCCTGCGGTAAAAAGCAGTGAAGACAGGGATGCGCTGTGGCATGCACTGCTCGGCGACAAAATTGACGTGGTGGCCACTGACCACGCCCCCCATACCCGTGAAGAAAAACAAGGAAGCTATTTCAAAGCCCCGTCCGGAGGACCACTGGTACAGCATTCATTGCCAGCCATGCTGGAAATGAGCAAAAATGGCAGGATAAGCCCCGCAAAAGTGGTGGAAAAGATGTGCCACGCCCCTGCCGACCTTTTCAGAATCAGAGAGAGGGGATATTTGTGTGAAGGATATTATGCCGACATCGTGCTGGTAAACCCCCACGCTCCTTTTACAGTGGAAAGACCAAACATCTTATACAAATGCGGATGGTCACCCTTTGAAGGGGTGACCTTCAGCCACTCCGTCACGCATACTTTCGTAAACGGGGAGCTGGCATACCACCACGGAATCATTAACCCGGAAGTAAGAGGGAAAAGGCTGTTGTTCGACCGCTGACCGCTCACCCCGTCAACCAACTTTTTAACACAAAGACGCGAAGCCGCGAAGAATATTTGGTGTTGAATATTTCTCTGCGCCTCCGCGTCCCTGTGGTGATAACGGACCTTAATCCAGAACGATCAGCAAATATTTCGAGGCTTTCCAGAACTCAGCCGAATCATCCACGAAAAGTGTATCAGCCGACTTGTTCCCGGTAATATGAAACGACCCGGCAGGATGTACCGATATTACCTTCGCCTTTTTAACCATCAGCGGAAGCAGATTGAAATTCCGGATGTCAATTTCAGTGAAATAATCCCGGTTGAAATCCTTTCTCATTTTAAGAGTACGCCCAATACCCAGCACACCACCTGATTTTTCCAGGACTTCGTTTTCATCCAGCTCTTTTACTGTACCCATCGCGTAGTAAGCTTTGTTCAAAGCGATTGTCTGGGTTTCAATTACCTGGCTTTTCTCCTGAACTTCCTGGGTAACCTGTTCGACCTGACTGGTCAACTGGCTTACATCAATATTCAGGCGCTGAACATCCTGTGACAACTGCGCAATTTCCGCATCTTTCGTTTCAATTTGGGAATTCAGGCTGGCTACCATCTTTTCAAATTCGACTACCATTCCCTGTAACTGCCCGACTTTGGCGTTGGCGCCGCTCAGCTTCTTCTGAAGAGAGGCCGTCAGCTCCTTATTCTTCTGGAGCAATTGATTCAAAAGGGCAATATCTTCCAGAATCTGTTTCTTCTGACTCCCCTTCAACTCTCCCTGCTGTGCACTTGAAACAGTAACCAGTTTCTCCACTGTTTTAATGGAATCGAGGTTCTCCTGGATTTCATTGAACCCCGCTAAAAACTCCATAATCGCGGAGTCTTTTTCGAAAGCAACCTGTGCCAGGCTGTCGCGAACCATATTGAGCCGGTCAATTTGCTGCTGTTTCTGCTGACATCCAGCCAGGGAAACCACACAAAGAATTAAAATCAACTTTTTCATACCTTTTATTATTACGATGTATTGGTTAAATCCGATTACAGATGCAAGGTCAGCGAGGATTGAGAATTATTTCGAAAATAATCCCGGACACGCCTTCCTTTCATCATTCTGTCAGTTTACAAATCATGTTTTCAATGCAAATTTAGTGAATGTACGATCCAAACTACTTTATACAACTGCAATTATTGCGGGTTCCACGCAAAAAACCAGGTTCGTTCCTGTTCATAACGCATCAGTTTATCCGATATTTTACGACCGGGTGATTTGAAAAGCAAATGATCATTTGGAAATCAGTCCGTTCATGTGTAAATTTGATGAAAGATCAGCCCTTTATGCTCACGGGTAAGGGAGCAGAAAGTTCTGAATGTACCGCATAAGCTTTTATGGTATACAAAGGTGTCGTTTTGATCGTATTGTTTTTTGCATCCGGGGCTACCCGGGGGACCGACCCCTGGAAAGCCAAACGGGAGGCAATGGTTCAATCCCAGCTTATTGCACGGGGCATCACCAATGAGGATGTACTGAATGCATTCAGGCGGGTTCCGAGGCATTGTTTTGTTCCGGATGAGCTGACCGCATTGGCATACACCGACCAACCCCTTCCCATTGGGGAGGGTCAAACGATTTCCCAGCCTTATGTGGTCGCGTTCATGACCGAATCGCTCAGACTTCGCCCAGGTTCAAAAGTTCTGGAAATCGGAACCGGATCGGGTTACCAGGCTGCCATTCTGGCGGAAATGGACGTTGCAGTTTTCAGTATAGAGGTAATTTTCACCCTCCTTGAAAATGCCCGAAAACTCCTCGCAGAATCCGGATATTCTGAAGTTAGGCTGAAAACTGGCGATGGCTTTCAGGGATGGGCTGAACATGCTCCGTTCGATGCCATCCTTGTTACCTGCTCCCCTTCGGCCATACCGGCCCCCTTAAAAGAACAACTGGCCGAGGGAGGCCGGATGATCATTCCCCTGGGGGACCAAGGGACAGTTCAGTATCTCTACTTGCTCGAAAAAAGAAATGGCAGGATCAGACAACGAAACGTCCTTCCCGTGCGGTTCGTTCCAATGGTTGATAAACAGGGAAACCCATACTGACACAGTCATTCCACAAATTCAAGAATATAATAGATTCCCCAGGTAGAAACTCCCGCATTAACAATAATTAACTGAATATTTCGTTATTTAACTGATTTTTTAGTTGCACAACTGAATCATCAGTTTTATATTTGTGTCTTTTAAATAAAGATTCCAGCCATGCACAAACTCACCCGGAAAGAGGAGGAACTGATGAAGATCATCTGGAAGCTCAAAAAAGGCTTTGTCAAGGAAATTGTCGATCAGTATCCTGATCCGAAGCCTCATTACAACACCGTTTCTTCGCTGGTGCGCCTTCTCCAGGAGAAAGGGATTGTCGGGTACACCCAGTATGGGAACACCTATGAATATTATCCGCTGGTTTCGCGCGAAGAGTACCGCAAATCCTTCATGAAGGGGGTGATCAGCGACTATTTCGACAATTCCTACAAGAATGCCGTGGCCTTTTTCGTAAAGGAAAAGGGGCTGAAGCCGGAAGATTTGGAGGAGATCCTCAGAATGATCAAAAAAGATTAGACATGGAAGCCTTCCTGTTATATATGGCAAAGGTGGCTGTATCAATTTCGGCATTCTTCCTGATGTACCTGTTGATTTTCAGCAAGCTTAAACAATTCCGGTACAACCGGGTTTACCTGACAAGCTCCTTCGTTCTGAGCATGCTGATCCCTTTGATTACGATCACAATAACCCGTACCGACGTGAATCAGCTGGTCCTGCTTCCTGTCCGGGCCGCAACAGACACCACAGTGGTTACAACGGATTCAGGAACAGGAATCTTACTGACTTTCATCCTGATGATGGTCTATCTTTCCGGAGTAGTTCTTTTCATGGCTCACCTGGTCACAGGCCATTTCAGGGTGCGGCAGATCGCACGCAAAAGTCATCCGGGTTCCTTCAACGGAATCAGAGTCTTCGTCACAGCAGAAGATGTACACCCCTTCACTTTCTTCGGAAAGATAATCGTCCCACGCGAGAGTACTTCACAGTCATATTTTCCTATGATTCTCACCCATGAGAAGATTCATGCCGACGGTCACCATACTCTGGACATCCTCATGTCAGAAATCCTGTTTCTGTTCCAGTGGTTCAATCCCTTCGCCTGGCTGCTGAGGGATGCCATCAAAAACAATCTGGAATACCTTACCGACCAGGAGGTGACCCGCCAGGCCGACCTCCCCTCCTATCAAATGGCGCTGGTAGCCCTGGCGGGGAAAAGAGAAATGGCTCCCTTTCTCAATGCAATCAATGGCAACGACTTAAAAAACAGAATAATCATGATGAAAAAAAAAGAAAACAGAAACAGTGTGATCCCCAAGTTGATGGTCATTCCGCTGACAGCCCTTCTTATTTCCGGACTTTCGGCCCGTGAGTACAAAACCCTGCCCCCTTCGGAATCCTTTGGTTCTCTTTCCGCAGAACAACTCATAGAAGTCACCAATCCCGGGAAGGGGGTAGGACAGATAATCCGGACAAAAACCAATGAAGTGAATCCGGAAGGCAGGAATATGGTCAGGGACACGGTAAGGATCAGGGCCACCGGTGGAAAGGATGGTTTGCAACCCCTTTATATCCTCGACGGTAAACCCGTTGAATCGATCGAAGGGATTGCTCCTGAAAGTATAGAAAGTATATCGGTACTTAAAGACCAGTCTTCCACTGCGCTGTACGGAGAGAAAGGGAAGAACGGGGTAATTCTTATTACCTCAAAAAAAACAGGATCAGGGATTGACAATTCACAAGTTTCCAAAAGGAAAGGGAAGAACGATCCGGTGATCATGCTCAACGGGAAGGAGACCTCCAAAAAGCTCAGTGAAATTGCACCGGAAGATATTCATTCTGTAAGTATTCTAAAAGGGGAAGAAGCTATCTCCAAATACGGGAAAAAAGGGGAACACGGAGTTGTGGAAATTGTCCTGAAATCAGGTATCCCTTCCGGAGGTAAATCAACAAGCTCCGGGGGTGTCACCACCCCATCCTCCCCGGAAGAGGGAGGCATCACCACAAAGGAACAACTGGCCTCCACCATTGCCGCATCCGTCAAATATCCGGTGAGGGCCAGGGAAGCGGGCATGCAGGGGGAAGTAATCCTATACGGTTTTGTGGGCAACGACGGAAAAATCAGCCAGGTCACAGGCACGAAGCCTGATGGCAAAGTGATTCCTATTGATGAAATAGTAGTGGTGGGTAATGGGCCGGAAGATGAGCCGGACGGCATGAACCGGCCAGGTGTAAAGAATAGCGTGTTCACCGAGGAATCCTCCCTCCGGATTCGCAACCTTCCAAACCTTCACATTCCCGATTATAAAGGCCAATGGTTGAAGTTTGAGTTCCGGTTCCTTTTACAATAATCAATCTAAATTATATCAACCCGTCTGCCCCGAGAGAATTTTTCGCTATATTTAGCTGATTTTTATAAAACAAAACCTAAGTTAAATAATTATCATTTCAACTTATTCATTATGAGCGAAAAGAAAAATTCAAGCGGACTTTCCCGCAGAGCTTTTTTAGGCACTACTGCTGCCGCCGCGGCAGGTTTCACGATTCTTCCCAGCAATGTAGTGGCAGGGTTGGGGCACGTTGCCCCCAGCGATAAGCTGAATATTGCTGCCATTGGTGTGGGCGGAATGGGGAATTCAAACCTGAGGGCAGTTGCTCCCACAGAAAACATCGTGGGTCTGTGCGATGTGGACTGGAAGTACGCCAAGAAAGTTTTTGATGCCTATCCCAAAGCCAAGGCTTTCAAGGATTGGCGGAGAATGTATGATGAATTGGGGAAATCGATCGATGCAGTCATCGTAGCCACTGCCGACCATACCCATGCCATCACTGCAGCCCATGCCATGACCATGGGTAAACACGTCTATGTTCAAAAACCGTTGACCCATACGGTATATGAGTCACGTTTGCTGACCAAACTGGCCGATAAGTACAAACTGGCCACCCAGATGGGGAACCAGGGGTCATCGGGAGAAGGTGTCAGTCAGGTTTGCGAATGGCTTGCCAACGGAGAGATCGGCGAAGTCACGAAAGTGGAAGCTTTCACCGACCGTCCCATCTGGCCCCAGGGGCTGAACCGTCCGGAACCGGGACAGTGGGTTCCTGAAACCCTCGACTGGGATCTCTTTATCGGGCCCGCCCCGATGCGTCCTTACCATCCGCTCTACACCCCATGGAACTGGCGCGGCTGGTGGGATTTCGGAACCGGCGCACTGGGCGATATGGCCTGCCATATCCTCCATCCCGTTTTCGTAGGTCTGGAGCTTGGATACCCCACCAAAACCCAGGGGAGTTCCACGCTGCTGCTCAATGATTGTGCACCCAGCGCCCAGATGGTCAGAATGACATTCCCTGCCCGTACTCCCAAACGGATGTGGAAAGGGATGAAAAAGAACACCCAGTTCAAAGAGGTGGAAGTTACCTGGTACGACGGTGGTCTTCAACCCATGAGACCTGAAGGATGGCCGGCAGGTAAGAATATGAACAACAATGGAGGTGGTGTTATCTTCCACGGCACCAAGGACAAACTGATCTGCGGTTGTTACGGCAGAGATCCCTGGCTGCTTTCAGGCCGCGTGCCCGAAGCTCCCCAGTTCCGCCGCCGCATCGAAGGCAGCCACGAAATGGATTGGGTTCGTGCCTGCAAGGAAACTCCCGAAAACCGCGTCAAAACAGCTTCCGATTTCAGCGAAGCAGGCCCCTTCAACGAAATGGTGGTCATGGGCGTACTCGGAGTCAGGCTTCAGGCCCTCAATAAAGAACTGCTGTGGGACGGCCAGAATATGCGCTTCACCAATATTGGAGACACGGAAAAGATAAAGACGGTCGTCAAAGACGGCTTTACCATCACAGACGGGCACCCCACTTTCCAGAAGGATTATACCGCTGAAATGTCAGCCGGCGAATTCGCTGCCGAACTGATTAAGCATACTTATCGGAAACCCTGGTCGCTGCCCGATATGCCGGCATAAACCGTTTCCGGAATAAATCAAAGCGGCGGCATACAAGCATGACCGTTTGTTTGGAACCACAGAGAACACGGAGGAGGCACAAAGAACACAAAGAAAAATCTTTGTGTACATAGAGTTCTTCATTGTGTCTCTGTGGTTCATTTTTTACAATGACTGAATAATCAAAACACATGAAATACCCTATCCCGGCACTTTTTCTTTTATTGCTGGCTTCCTGCTCGGGAAGTGAAAACATTCCTGCCAAAAATGAATACCCGGTAAAACCCGTTCCATTCACAGCGGTACAGGTCACCGACAACTTCTGGTCGCACCGCATCGAAACCAACCACAGGGTCACCATTCCCATTGCCCTGCAGAAAAGCAGGGAAACCGGAAGAATCGACAATTTCAAAATTGCAGGAGGTTTGCAGGAAGGAAGCTTCTGCACGATTTTTCCCTTCGACGATTCCGACGTGTATAAAATCATCGAAGGAGCCGCATATTCGATTCAGATGTTCCCCGACCCCCGGCTCGAATCCTCGGTCGATTCGCTGATCACCCTTATCGGTCTGGCACAGGAAGAGGATGGATACCTCTACACCAACCGGACCATCATGAAGGAGCGCAGCCATTTCTGGGCTGGTTCGAAGCGGTGGGAAAAGGTGGATGACCTGAGCCATGAACTATACAACCTGGGCCATTTTTATGAAGCAGCAACCGCCTGGTTTCAGGCAACCGATAAAAGGGAAATCCTGGATATTGCCGTTAAAAGCGCCAACCTGGTGGACAACGATTTCGGATACGGCAAAATTGAAAACTGGCCCGGCCACCAGGAGATTGAAATCGGACTGGTAAAACTTTACCGGACCACGGGTGACAAAAAGTATCTCGACCTTGCCAAATTCTTCCTGGATATCAGAGGAAGAGGCACAGGCACTCCCAAAAGCTATAACCAGTCGCACATTCCGGTCGTTGAGCAGTACGAAGCTTTGGGGCATTCTGTGCGTGCCGCATACATGTGGAGCGGAATGGCGGATGTGGCAGCCCTCACGGGAGACACCGGATATGTCAAAGCCATTTCACGGATATGGGAAGATGTGGTCCACCGGAAACTCTACATCACCGGAGGTATCGGTGCGGAAGGAGGACATGAAGGATTCGGCGGCCCTTATGAACTTCCCAACGAACGGGCTTATTGTGAAACCTGCGCCGCCATCGCCAATGTGTACTGGAATCACCGGATGTTCCTCATGACCGGGGATTCACGCTATGTCGACGTGCTTGAACGCTCACTTTACAACAACGTGCTGTCAGGAGTATCCCTCAGCGGTGACCTCTTTTTCTACCCCAACCCCCTGGAATCACACGGTCAGCACGCCCGCAGCGAATGGTTCGGATGTGCCTGCTGCCCCTCCAACATCTCCCGTTTCATCCCCTCGATGCCCAATTACATCTATGCCCAATCAGGCAAAATGATATACATCAACCTGTATGTTCCCTCCAGGACAGGATTTGAGGTAGGGAGTGATTCCCTGGTTATCAGTCAATCGGGTGAAATGCCATGGGGCGGAAAAACTAAAATCACCATTGAGACCACCTCACCTGTACGGACCACTCTGAATCTCAGAATTCCGGCATGGGCTGCCAACATTCCTTTTCCCGGTGACTTATATGAATACCTGACAGCCACAGAAAAGGAAGTGGTCATCCGCATAAACGGAAAACCCTTTTCGTATAAAACAGAGAAGGGATATGCCCTGCTTACCCGCAGGTGGAAGCATGGTGACCACATCGAAATCGAACTGCCCTTCGGGGTGCGGAAAATCACGGCGCACCCTGAAATAGAGGATAACCGGGGGAAAATAGCCTTGCAGCAGGGGCCACTGGTCTACTGTGCCGAATTTGCCGACAACGATTCGATTCCACTGTCGATGTTGTTGCTTGGGAAAGAGGCGACAGTCACTTCATCGTGGAACGGGGATCTGCTGGGAGGAATTCACATGCTCTCTCTTGAGACATTGCGTTATGGAGAATCGGGGGAAGATCAGCAGGCCACACCTTATATCCTTAAAATGATTCCCTACTATGCCTGGGCTCACCGGGGGAAAGGTGAAATGAAAGTTTGGATGGCCTCGGAAAAGGAAGCGCTGAAGCTGAATCCTCCTGCCGGGAAAATATAACATAAAATTCATCAATCACTTTTAAAATCGCCAGATTTGCCCTATTTTTAGGGTGTTAAATTTTTCAGACAACCATGTACTTTTCAAATCAGCTCGACCGCAGAAATTTCATCCGGAATATTTCACTGCTCTCCGGGATGTTGCTCCTCCCGGGAATCGAATCTGCCGTTGCCGCCAGGCCACGGAAGATTAAAATGAAACTGGGTATGGTGACATACCTCTGGGGCAAGGATTGGGATATTCCCACCCTGATTGAAAATCTGTCTGCTGCAGGAATTTCAGGAGTGGAACTGAGAGTCGATCATGCCCATGGTGTCACTCCATCCCTCACGAAAAATGAACGGAAAGAGATCCGGAAAAGGTTTCACAACAGCCCTGTGGAAATTGTGGGAATGGGAACCAACCAGCAATTCGACCATCCCGACAGAAAAAAGCTAATGGAATCGATCGAATTGACGAAGGAATTCATAAAGCTGAGCAAAGACATCGGCGGGTCGGGGGTGAAAGTCAAACCCAACCAGTTTCATGCCGGTGTCCCCAAATCGAGGACCGTGGAGCAAATCGGAAAATCGCTGAACCAGCTTGCCCGGTTTGGTGCCGACTTCGGACAGCAGATCAGGCTGGAAGTCCACGGCCCTGAAACCCAGGATATAGAGAATATCAAATCCATTATGGACGTGGCTGACCATCCCAACGCCACCGTATGCTGGAACTCCAACCCGGAAGATCTGAAAGGAAGCGGGATTGTCCCCAATTTCAACCTGTTAAAAGACCGGTTTGGCGACATCTGCCATGTCAGGGAGCTTGACGATCCTGCCTATCCCTACCAGACACTGATGAACCTCTTTGCAGAAATCAATTACAAAGGGTGGATCCTCCTGGAGTGCCGCACCACCCCTGCCGACAAGGTTCAGGCGCTGATAGGCCAGCGAAAAATGTGGGAGGAGATGATGGAGATCGCCAAAAAAGTATAATTTTGCAACCTCAGTTTTTGACGCCTCTTTAGCTCAGTTGGTAGAGCAGCGCATTCGTAATGCGCAGGTCGAGGGTTCGAGTCCCTTGAGAGGCTCAGAGAAAAGGTCAGACAAGAGGAAGATCAAAATTCCCGGGGAGGAATGACCTTCGCAGAAAATAGGAAAACGCCTGATATCGGAAGATTTCAGGCGTTTATTTTACAAAAATACGAGTAAAAGAACCTATTTGCCATTATTACAGAAGTACGAAAAATCAGGAATTCAATCGGATAATCAACAAGCGTAAAAGAAAACGGATAAAAGGTTGTGATATCGAATAGCCAGTTTGAAAATTCGCTTACTTTTGGTTATGTTAGCAATAATAAAATAGAGAAGCACTAGTGTCTATTAATTTTTGTTAAAATGCCTCATATCTGTTTTATGCACAGCATACTAGCTCCTCAAAACCTTGTCGCCCTTTTGAATTTTGTTCCTTTGCACTCAGGTGCAAATTTGAACAGGTATGAACGTCGGCAAATATGTTTTCGCACAGATTGTGCAGTTTCTCCCGAAACGTTACTTCGAAAGACTGGTAATCAAAAACAAAGACAGGACAGTCAGAATGGCACCATCCTACTGGAGTCATATGCTGGTCATTATGTACGGTCAGCTCATAGGCTGTCATAGTCTTAGAGAGCTCACAGATGTCACTATTGCTCATGCCAAAAGATCGTTTCACTTGGGATTTGGAAAGGTACCCATCAACAGAAGCGTTCTTTCCAAAGCGAACAGCCTCCGAGACCCTGGAATCTTTGAGAAGTTTGCCTTTTACATTGTGTCTATTGCCCAAGCAAAACGTATCACTAAAGAGTTTGAACTCCACGGAAGATTCTATGCCATTGATTCCACTACCATCGACCTGTGCATGTCGGTCTTTAGATGGGCAA
>CAYYJE010000088.1:0-12554 GCA_964472165.1 uncultured Prolixibacteraceae bacterium
CGACCCGATTATTTTTGGCAAGATCATCGATTTGTACGCGATGAATCCCAACAATTTGGGACAGCAGGAGCTGGTCCGGGGGGTACTTGTCATGATGGCGATTGCCGTGGGCGTAGCCATGATGGCCCGTCTGGCCAGGGCGTTCACCGAATATGTCACCAGTCTGGTTGTCCAGAAGTTCGGACTTTCTGTCTTCGACACGGGGTTGCGTCAGACCCTCAGGCTCCCCTTTCATGAATTTGAGGAGACCAGCAGCGGTCATGTCCTATCGGTCCTCATGAAGGTCCGTCAGGACAATGAACGCTTTATCAGCTCCTTTGTCACCGTACTTTTTGCCTCGATCGTCGGCGTTTTCTTCGTGATCTGGTATGCCATTACCACCCACTGGCTGCTGATCCCTGTTTTTCTCACCGGGGTGGTGGTCCTGGGCACCCTGACCAGCATTCTGAGCCGGAAAATCCGTCAGGTACAGCGCTCGGTCATCTCCGAAACCAACAAAATGAGCGGCGCCATCACCGAATCGCTGCGCAATATCGAACTGATTAAAAGTCTGGGGCTCACATACCCCGAGATCAGACGCCTGAAGAGCTTCACCCAGAAAATCTTCGACCTTGAAATAAGCAAGGTGGCCCGCATCCGCACCCTTACCTTCCTGCAGAGCTCAGTACTGCTGGTCCTCAAAGAGTCGATCCTCTTCATCCTCCTGTGGCTCATTTTCCGCAACCTGCTGACCACCGGGGAGCTTATCTCGATGCAGTTCATCACCACCCGTATCATGCATCCCCTTCAGCAACTGGGGAATATCATCCTCTCTTACCGGGAAGCGGAAGCCTCTCTCCAGGTTTTTAATGAGCTGATGAAGAAGGAACCCGAATACCGCCCCGAGGAACCCGTGGAAATAGGGGAAATCGACAACCTCCGTTTCGAGGATATCAGCTTCCGTTATAAAAAATCCCTGACAGACGCCATCAGTGATCTCTCCTTTGGGGTGCACCGGGGGGAAACCATTGCCTTTGTCGGCCCTTCAGGGTGCGGAAAGTCAACCCTGGTGAAGCTGTTGGTGGGTCTTTACACCCCTACCCGGGGAACCATCTACTACGATGAGATTCCGGCCAAGGAAATCAGGGTTAACCGGATGCGGCGGCAACTCGGCTTCGTCACCCAGGATACCCAGCTATTCTCGGGGACCATCCGGGAAAACCTGCAATTTGTCAAACAGGATGCCAACGAAGAGGAGATCATCAGTGCCCTCAGGAGAGCGTCTGCGCTGAAACTTGTCGAATCTTCGCCCAAAGGCCTCGATACCATGTTGGGAGAAGGTGGCAAAATGGTTTCCGGAGGAGAAAAGCAGAGGCTGGCTATCGCCCGCGCATTGGTGCGCAATCCAAGGATCCTGATTTTCGATGAGGCTACATCCGCCCTCGACTCAATCACCGAAGAGGAAATCACCCAGACACTGAAGGAGATCTCAGCCGGGAAACAGCAGATTGTGCTCATGATTGCCCACCGCCTCTCGACCATCATGCATGCCGACAAAATTTACGTCCTCGAAAAGGGAAAAATCATTGAAGAAGGAACCCATCACGATCTCCTCACACAGAAAGGGCTTTATTATGCCATGTGGAGGCAGCAGATCGGTGAGAGAAAGGGTTAATGTAAGGGGACTCGCGCTAATTTCCGGAGGGTTCTTCCGTGGAGAGATAACGGTTCATCAATGTAACCAGCTGGTCGTGGTCCAGGTTACGTTCGATCAGCCCCCCCATGACAAGGGAAATACTGCCGGTCTCTTCTGAGACCACCAGGGCAACCGCATCGGTGCTCTCCGTAATTCCAATTGCTGCCCGGTGCCGCAACCCCATGCTTTTATCCACTTCCTTGTGGGTAAGCGGCAAAATGCAACCTGCTGCAGCAATTCTTTCCTCCCTGATAATTACGGCGCCATCGTGTAAATCGGTATTCTTGAAAAATATTGTTTTCAACAAAGGCTGGCTAATTCTTGCATCTATAATTTCACCGGTAGCGATCTGCTCCGTCAACTCCGATTCCCTGCATATGATGATTATGGCGCCGGTCAGTGTCCTTGAAAAAAACATCGCCGTTTCGATCAAATCCTTAAGATATCCGGAAGCGTTGGAAGAACGGCCATTGTGAAATAATTTATCGAGTGACAAAAAACGGGTAATCTGGTAGTGCGTTCCGACAAAAAGTAAAAAACGCCTGATCTCAGGATGAAAGATGATGATCAGCGCAAGCACCCCCACTCCGATGAATTGCCCCATAATGGAACTCAACAACTCCATATTCAGGGCTTTGAACACGATCCAGAAAAGATAGACCAGGAAAAACCCAATGACAATATTAAAGGCCACTGTTCCTTTAATCAGCCTGTAAACCTGAAAAAGGAGAACTGCGACCAGGATGATGTCGATGATGTCAAAAAAACGGACGGTGATGAAAACAGGCATTTATACGCTTTCTTTTAATTGCATGAATAACCGGATGGCTTCCGCGGCAGGCTTCACATCGTGAACCCTGAGTATATCGGCACCTCCGAGCAAAGCCATGGTATTCAACACAGTGGTTCCGTTCAGTGCATCTTCGGGGGTGGTTTCCAGAACCTTCCACACCATCGACTTGCGGCTTAATCCAACCACCAGGGGAAGTTGAAAAACCTTGAAAGAATCTAGCCTGTTGAGTAATTTGTAGTTGTGGTCCATATTTTTCCCGAACCCGAATCCCGGGTCAATCAGAACGTCGGCCACCCCAAGTTTGGTTAACCGGCGGACGGAATCACTCAGTTCAGCAGATACATCATGCACCACATCCCTGTACCGGGGATTATCCTGCATATCGCCCGGAAGCCCCTGAATATGGCTCAGAATGTAGGGTACCTGCATCTTCGCGATCGTCTCAAACATTTTCGCATCAATGGATCCTCCCGAAATGTCGTTCACGATGACCGGGCCAACCTCTTCCATCACACTGACCGCTACCCATGACCGGTAAGTGTCGATCGAAAGGGGGATTTCCGGAAAATGCTTTTTGATGGCAATTACTGCAGGCATCAGCCTCGAAAGTTCATCCTTGGTGGAAATCATCCCGGCCCCCGGCCGTGTAGAAACACCCCCCACATCGATGATCATTGCTCCCTCAGAGACCATCTGCTCCACTTTTTCCAGCATTTCAATCTCTGTAGCTATCCTGTTCCCTTCGTAAAAGGAATCAGGTGTCACATTTATCACACCCATAATGCAGGGATCGGTGAAATCAAGCAAATCACCCCCGACATTGATGGTTCTTTTTCGTTTAAGGAATTTTCCGGCAGACTGGGTAATCAGCATATAAAATCAGGTTTTTAAATGACACAATTACTACTACAAATGTAAGAGAAAACCTTTATATTACTCTTTTTTTCCTATTTTTATGGCCCGAAAACAAACTTTGAATGAATAAAACAATTCAGCAATACGACAGGATTAAAGGGATTTGTACCGAACTCTTTCTGAAGAAAATGAAAGACTACGGCACTGCCTGGCGCATTTTGCGGCCTGAGAGCATCACCGACCAGATCTACATCAAGGCCCGTCGCATCCGGAATATCGAAGAGAAAGGAGTACAGAAGATCGAAGAAGACATCCGCGGAGAATTCATCGGCATTGTCAATTATGCACTGATGGGAGTCATTCAGCTCAGGTTGCAACCCTCTGAAGAGGAGATGAATCCGGAAGCCGCCCATGAAGAATATGAACGTTGCTTTGATACAGCCCGGTCCCTTATGACTGACAAAAATCATGACTACGGGGAAGCATGGCGGAAGATGCGCATCAGCAGCTATACCGATCTTATTCTCATGAAACTGAAACGGACCAAACAGATTGAAGACCACAAGGGTATTGCCCTCGTTTCTGAAGGAATTGATGCCAATTACTACGACATGGTCAACTATGCTGTTTTTGCCCTCATCAAACTTGAATTGGAAAAAAACTGAATTATTTATGAAAATTTTACTCCATATTTCCCGCATACTGCTGGGAGTCACCTTTATTTTTTCAGGCTTCGTCAAAGGAATTGACCCCTGGGGATCGGCATACAAATTCATTGATTATTTCAATGCCATGGGGCTCCTGTTTCTGGAGCCGACGGCTTTTCCCCTGGGCATGGTGCTTGCTTTGGCTGAGTTTCTCATTGGAGTTGGACTGCTTTTCGAACTCTTCCCAAGGATTGCCAGTTGGGGAGCGCTGCTTTTTATGGCCTTCTTTACCCCCCTTACGCTGTGGATTGCCCTTAAAAATCCGGTTTCCGACTGCGGATGTTTCGGGGATGCACTGGTCCTATCCAACTGGGCTACCTTTTACAAGAACGTTGTTTTTATCCTTCTGGCCATTTTCGTTATCATATACCGGAAAAAAATAAAATGTCTCTTCAGCCAGAAAATAGCTGCAGTACTGGGTTTCATAGTTGTCGCGCTATACCTGGCGGCAGTGATCTGGTCGATACGGCATGAACCGCTGATTGATTTCCGGCCTTATAAAACCGGGGTGAATATCCCCGAGGGGATGGCCATCCCTGCCAATGCACCAAGGGATGTCTATGAAAACACCTTTTACTACAAGCACAGAAAATCCGGAGAGGTCCGGAAATTCACCGAACAAAATTATCCCTGGCAGGATACCCTGAACTGGGAATTCCAAAGCATGGATGAACCGGTCCTCATATCCAAAGGGTATACCCCTCCCATCCACGGATTTTCCATTGAGTCGAGGGAGGGAGAAAATGTCTACGACTTCTTTCTTTACGATGAAAACTATGTATTTATTCTGGTGGCCTACGACCTTGAGAAATCTTCCCTGAAAAACCAGGGAAAAATCAATGCACTTGCGGAGTGGGCAATGGAAAAAGAGTTTTCGTTCATTTGCCTTACTTCTTCCCTGTTTGAAAAATGCGATGCTTTTTCAGCCCAGACTGGGGCGAACTACGAATTCTTCCATACCGATGAAATTGTGCTCAAAACAATTATCCGGTCAAATCCCGGATTGATGGTGCTGAAAAACGGAACCATTGTGGCCAAATACCACCACAATGACATTCCTTCACCCGAAGGATTCAGCAGGAAGTTCCCCTTGCTTGCCCCTAAGAATAAACCAAAGTAAACCTGGCATTTTGCGCAAAGAATTTAAAATGAAACAAATAGCAAATTCAAAATAATATTCAAATGAGAAAAAAAATCGTAGCAGGAAACTGGAAATGCAACACCACTGTTCAGACAGGAGTAGAGCTGGCTAAAGCTGTAATGGAATCGGTTGCCAAAGGGGGCGATCCGGATGTACAGGTAGTTGTTTGTCCGCCCTTTGTTCACCTCACTAAAGTGGTTGAATCGATTGACAACAGCCGGGTGATGGCAGGAGCGCAGAATTGTGGAGCAGAACCGAAAGGAGCTTTCACCGGGGAAGTATCTGCTGAAATGGTAAAATCAACGGGGGCCACCTTTGTGATTCTGGGCCATTCGGAAAGGCGCGAGTACTATGGAGAAACCAGTGCAACGCTCAACAAAAAACTGGCTCAGGTTTTTGCCCAGGGACTCACTCCCATCTATTGTTGCGGAGAACCTTTGGCCATCCGCGAAGCCGGTACGCAGAACGAATATGTAAAGAACCAGCTTGACGAAACAGTATTTCAGTTGTCAGAAGCTGATTTCAGGAAAACAGTCATTGCCTATGAACCCATCTGGGCAATTGGCACGGGGAAAACCGCGACTTCGGCACAGGCACAGGAAATGCATGCTTTTATACGCAGTGCCATAGCCGCCAGATTCGGAGCTGAAACTGCCGATGAAACCTCTTTGCTATACGGGGGAAGCTGCAAATCATCCAATGCACGCGAGCTTTTTGCCAATCCTGATGTAGATGGCGGCCTTATCGGAGGAGCATCGCTCGATCCGGCCGATTTCCTGGGCATCATCAACGGATTTAAATGATTAACACCATCAGGTTAACAGTCACCCTTTTCCCGTATGAATCGTGGATTGCTGATTTGCTGACCGGAGAAATGGCAGGACTGGGTTTTGACACTTTTGAAGAGACTGCAGAGGGCTTTGAGGCTTATATTCCGGAGAATCTTTACCGGGAAGAACCCCTCAATGCACTCTTTTCTCTTTGGAAAGGGAATTGCAGCATAAGCCGGGTAGCTGAGATTATTGAAGCCCGGAACTGGAATGAGGTATGGGAAAAGAACTATTTCCAGCCTCTGGTGATACAGGACAAGGTAGTGGTCAGAGCACCATTTCACCAGAGTTACCCCACCTGCCCCATCGAAATAATAATAGAGCCGAAAATGGCCTTCGGGACGGGCAACCACGAAACTACTTCCCTGGTTATGGAGACCATGCTTGAGATGGATTTCACGGGTAAAAGTGTACTCGACATGGGTTGTGGAACCGGAATCCTGGCCATCCTGGCATCGAAGCTGGGTGCCAGGGAAGTGACGGCCATTGATAACGATCCTTGGTCGTTCGAAGCAACTTCCGAAAACATCCTCCTTAACAAAACCTTGAATGTGAAACCCCTGACCGGTGATTCTGCATCCCTGAAGAATACCAAATATCACACAATTCTGGCCAATATCCAGAAAAACGTGATTCTGAACGACCTGGAACACTATTATTCAGCGCTTCTTCCCGGGGGCAAACTGGTGGTCAGCGGTTTTTTCGAAGGGGATCTTCCCGAAATCCGGCTCAAAGCCGGGTCGTACGGAATAAAGTCCTGTGCTTACAAAATAAAAAATAACTGGATCGCTGCAGTGTTGGAAAGGCCATAAAAAACTTAACTTTATGGCATAACTAACCCTGGTCTGATGAAACAGAAACGGTTGATCCGGATTTATCTGCTTCTTGCAGCTGCTCTTCTATGGCATTGCACGGCAATGGCACAGGAAGGATTTTACCTTACCGGCTTTTCCACCAGGGATGGATTGTCGCACAACAATGTCAGGTATGTGGCACAGGACAGCACCGGCTATCTTTGGTTTTCCACCTGGGATGGCCTTAGCAGATACGATGGGTATACTTTTAAAAACTACTACCACAATCCTGACGACGAGTCGACTATCCCTTACTTTTCATTGTTGAAAATTGTGGTCGACCGGTACAACAACGTGTGGATCCAATCCGAGGGCAGAACCATTTCCCGATACGACCGGGCCAATGATTGTTTTATCAGGGAAAATGCTGATCCGGATTTAACTCAGCATCAAGACATTGCCGTTGATCACGAAGGCAGGCTATGGAAATGCAACGTTCTTTCAGGCATTGCCCGGTACGATTACGGGCGGCAGAAATTTGTACCCGTCAATTCGGTTTGGGAAGACCGGGAAGCCATGTTCCCCAGCCTTGCCCGGAGTTTCTACTACACTTTCGACAAACATGGAATCCCATGGTTTGTATTTTATGATGGCATTCAGATATTTTATTGCAAGGGTACAATGGAAGGTGACCATACCCTCTGTTTTGACAAAAAAAGCACAGGCTTATCCGAAGAACAGATCCGTGAATTTACCTCCGTTCCCTGGCTTGACATGGAAGTTTTATTTTCGGATAACGGAACCACATGGCTTTCCGCACAAACCGGATTGTACAGGGTAAATGAAAAAAACGGGCTGTGGGAAAAAAAACTCCCTCCTTACACAGCAGAGGAGGTTTCAGGAATCTCCCACCAGGCCCGGATTATTGACAGCGAGACGATTATTTACGAACTCACAGCCGAGGAACCTCATGAGATCAGAATCCCGCATGGCCATTACATCCAATCGCTCCTGACCGACAACAAAGGGGTTATATGGTATAGTTGTGTGAAGGGTTCCGGTGAAGGCACGGGTGTAACACGGGCCATTCCAGTTCACGGATTTTTCAAACACCATCTCCCCGGAGAGGATCAGTTAAGTAACACGGATGCCTATTTTGCGGTAATCAGGGACCGGTACGGCACCATTTGGGCTTCACCCCGGAATCTCAATCACCTCTATTGGATCAAACCTGACAGGCAAATAATTCGCTGCAACTACCTTAGCGAGGATTTGCAAAGAAGAGCATATCATCCACGCTCCTTTTTGGAAGATGAAAATGGGATGTGGATCGGATATTACTATGACATGTTGGTCCGGTATGATTATGAATCAGGAAAATTCTCAAAAATTACAGCTCCTTTCCGCGGAAGGCTCACACATACATGGGGGTTCAAACACCTCCAACCAGGTGAAAATAAAATCATCGGAGCCGGAGATTATGGGTTTATGTTGGTTGACACCCAAACAAGGAAAGTCACCCGGATCCCATACAGTCATGGACTCACCAGTGTTTTTGCAATGGAGAAGGATTCAGCGGGCCACTTTTGGCTGGGCAGTTCCATGAGCAGACTTTTTCATTTTGATGAAAATCTGGAATTTATCGAGGAGCACCGGATAACCAGCGGGGGCTTTAACGTGGAAGACATGGCTTTTTCAGACGATGGGAGCATCTGGATCACTTTGCTTGGCGGAGGACTTTGTCATTATTTTCCTGAAACGCGAAAATCAAAAGTGTATACCACTGCCGATGGTTTGTCAAACAACACCTGTTACGAGATCATAAGGGACGAGGAAGGTTACCTCTGGATATCGACCAACCAGGGTATATCCCGCTTTTCTTCGCGCACTGGTAAATTCCGGATTTTCGGACCTTCCGACGGGTTAAAGATCGAAGAATTCAATTCGGATGCTGCCTGGCTCGCACCTGACGGTGAAATGTTTTTCGGAGGAATGGGTGGTGTGGTCAGTTTTAATCCTGCCAGACTTGTGGAAACGGATCTGCACTCCACGGAGGTTCCGCTGCTCATTAACAGAATCCTGGCAAACGGGGTTGAACAGCATTTCCCGAAAGCGGTATGTGAGATGGATTCCATTGTGCTGGACAAAGGGGTCACCGACCTGCAGATTTCATTCGGGGCGCTTGACTTCCGTTATCCCAACAAGGTCCGCTACCGGTACAGGCTTACAGGGATAAAACATACCTGGACAGAAACAGACCATCGAAACCGGATCATTAATTATGGCAATCTCTCACCCGGCAAATACCTCCTCACCATTGAAGCCACCGACCGGGAAGGAGAGTGGATTTCCAAAAAATCGTTGTGGATAAAAATCCTTCCCCATTACTACCAGACATGGGGATTTCGCTTCTTCATAATCGGACTCACCATTCTTCTGATTGGATATTTCCTGTACAATTACAACCGGCAAATCAGGCTTAAAGCCTTGCAAAAACAGGATGAACTCAGATTAGAAAGTCTTCGAAGCCAGATGAATCCCCATTTTATCTTTAATTCACTCAACTCTATCAACTATTTCATATCCCGGAACGACAGGCGATCGGCAAACAACTACATTGCAGATTTCTCAAGGCTGGTACGTTCAATTCTGGAAAACAGCTCACAGGAATATGTCCCGTTTACCACAGAAATGGAATCCATCAGGAGTTATATGAAACTTGAACATCTCCGTTTCGGCAACAAATTTGAATATTCCATCAGGGTGGAGGAAGGATTGGAAAATGCTTCCACTCACATTTATCCGGGACTGGTACAGCCCTTCCTGGAAAATGCCATCTGGCACGGAGTCAGGGGACTTGAAGAAAGGAAAGGAACGATTATCCTGGAATTTACCAAATCAGATCCCGGGCTCATTAAATGCCGTATTGAAGACGACGGCATTGGCCGGACGCTTACCTTACTGAGGAAAAGCACAATTCCCGGCAAGAGTTCCCGCGGAATTGGCATCGTCATGGAAAGGCTCCGTATTATCAACAATCTGCGGAATACCAACTATAGCGTGACCATTACAGATAAATTTTCCGACAGGGATGAGACAGGAACAGTGGTTGTCCTGGATATACCGGTAAAACCTTAAAGACCAGACAGTTAAACAGAAATGAATGATCCTTATGGAAATCAAAAAGATCAAAACTATCATTGTAGACGACGAACTACCCTCCCGGGAAGCATTGGCCACTTATATCCGCGATTATTGCCCCGAACTGGAGATTTGTGCAACATGCGACTCCGCCACCACTGCTTATGAGGCAATCCTGCGGCACCACCCTGCTCTCCTCTTCCTGGACATAGAAATGCCCAATAAGAACGGTTTTGACCTGCTGAGTATGTTCAAATCGCCTGACTTCAGGGTAATCTTTGTAACGGCATATTCCGATTATGCCATCAGGGCTTTTCGCTTCTCTGCTGCCGACTACCTCCTAAAGCCCGTAAAAATTGATGAACTGACTGATGCCGTCAAAAAAATCAAAGCATCCCTTGAATCTCCATCCCCCAGAAAAGAATCCCATCGCCTCCCCGATACCGGAAATCAGGAAGGAGAAGCAATGGAGAATCTCATCATCAGTGATCTGGAAGGATTCACCGTCATCAGACTGACTGACCTCATCCTGTGCCAGGGCGAAGGGTACTGTACCCACTTCTACATTGCCGGGAAGAAGAAACTTACCAGCTCCAGAAATCTGAAATATTATGAAGAACTCCTGCAACCAAAACAGATAATCAGGGTACACCATTCCTGGCTCGCCAACCTCCAGCATGTAAAAGGGGTGACCCGGCAGGGTGAGATCCTTTTCACTGAAGAGTTGCGCTGCCCGCTGGGTTCAAGCTACAAAGCACGCTTCCTCCAGTTGGTGGGTAAATACAAATGAAGAGCCTGGAGGAATCAGTTGGCATATCGGGGGGTTCTGTTAGTTGAAATTGCTCCCCTGTTGGATAACCATACACTGAATACAAAAATGACATTTCTTTGTTTGTACAGGCAAAGAACCATAAAAAAGAATTTTTCCCCTCTTTTAAATGAAGGATGACCCCAAGGTATAAGCACAACGAGTATGGGACTTGCGATGTAGTCTGATGAGAAGCCGGGCAGGAACTCCCGGCTTTTCTTTGTATTCCTCACAGCTGATACCGCAGAAAAATGAACTGCAAAATATTCATGTTTCTTTCCTGAAACATGTCAAACTGTCGGTTTTACTGCAATGGATTCAAATTTGATACAATGCTATTTGCAAACAAAAAAAAAGCAAAAGCAATGAATCTGAACAATTTAACGATAAAATCACAGGAAGCGATACAACATGCGTTTCAGGTCGCACAGGCGAATAACCAGCAGGCCATTGAGACGGGACATATCCTGAAAGGGCTGTTTTCTGAAGCGGAAAATGTAGTTCAGTACCTGATGAAAAAGTTAGGGGTGAATACTTCCCTGATGCTTCTGGCGCTTGATAAAATTATTGAATCGTATCCCAGGGTAACCGGGGGGGAACAATATCTTTCCAATACGTCAAACCGCGCACTTCAGAAAGCGCTGGCACTGGCACAGGAGATGGGCGACCAGTTCGTGTCGGTGGAGCATATCCTGCTCGCCCTCCTGGATGCGGGGGATGAGGTGGCAAGGATGCTGAAAGACAGCGGAGCAGCAAAAGACGACCTGCTCAAGGCAATTGCTGAGTTGCGCAAAGGTTCCAAAGTGGATTCCCAGACAGCTGAAGACCGGTTTGACTCGCTGAACCGGTATGCCATCAACCTGAACGAACGGGCAAGGTCCGGGAAACTCGACCCTGTGATTGGTAGGGATGATGAAATCAGGCGCATCCTACAGATTCTTTCACGCAGGACCAAGAACAATCCGATCCTCATCGGGGAGCCGGGAACGGGAAAAACAGCCATTGCCGAGGGACTGGCGCACAGGATCGTCCGTGGAGACGTTCCCGAAAACCTGAAATCGAAACAGGTTTTCTCCCTGGATATGGGAGCGCTGATTGCCGGTGCAAAATACAAGGGGGAATTTGAAGAAAGGCTGAAAGCGGTGATCAATGAAGTGGTAAAATCGAACGAAGAGGTAATTCTCTTTATCGATGAAATACATACGCTGGTAGGAGCCGGGAAAAGCGAAGGGGCCATGGATGCCGCCAATATTCTGAAACCGGCACTTGCCCGCGGTGAACTACGGGCTATCGGAGCTACCACCCTCTCTGAATATCAAAAATACTTCGAAAAAGACAAAGCCCTGGAACGCCGGTTTCAGGTGGTTCATGTCGATGAGCCCGATACACCCGACGCCATTTCCATCCTCAGGGGTTTAAAAGAGCGGTATGAAAACCACCATAAAGTCCGGATCAAAGATGAAGCCATCATTGCATCCGTGGAACTGTCACAACGATACATTTCTGACAGGTTTCTTCCTGACAAAGCCATTGACCTGATGGATGAAGCAGCAGCAAAACTGCGGCTTGAAATGGACTCAGTGCCGGAAGAACTCGATGAAATTGAGCGCAGAATAAAACAGCTGGAGATAGAAAGGGAGGCGATAAAACGTGAAAACGATGAAAGAAAACTGGCTTCTCTTCACGAAGATATCGCAAACCTGAAGGAGGAACAATCGAAATACCGGGCACGCTGGCAATCGGAGAAAAACCTGTTGGACGCCATTCAGAAGAACAAATCTGAAATTGAAGAGATCCGCTTCGAAGCCGA
>CAYYJE010000089.1:0-6386 GCA_964472165.1 uncultured Prolixibacteraceae bacterium
CAGATCCCTGAACTCAGGCTGGTTGTTCATCTGGTAAACCAGCCGGAATACCGACTTCCCCACGTTGACCAGGTATTGCCGGTACCGGTCAGGTATCTTTGACTCACCCCGGGGAAACTGGATCTGCTCTTTCAGCCTGAACCGTTTGTAGAGTGGCTGGTATTCGAAATATTCAGCAGGCAGCTGCTTTACCGCAGCATTCAGCTCCGTGATCTTCTCCAGCTGTTTTTCCGTGGCGCTCTTCTGGTACTGAAGATAGCCGATGGTCACCACGAAGAGGACCATCATAATAAAGAAGAGGGAGGTCATCAAATCGGAATAGCTGATCCAGAAGAAATTATCGCGCCGCATGTTTTAAAGGCTTTACAGGCTCACAGAATTCCGAAATAGTAAAGGACAATTCCTGCAGTCACAATCAGGATACCCAACCAGGCCAGCAACCGGAGGTAGGTTTCGGCGATTTCCCACCATTTTTTACGGGGAAGCTTCACCGGATCCCTGCCTGTGAGCAGGCGTGTCAACTCCCGGATAGATTCGGCCACCTCCCTGTTGGAGGCGTCGAACCTGCGTACCATCTCCCCGGAACGGGTGTCAATAATATCACGCAAGGCTCCCAGGGATTCAAGATTTTTAAGCTGTCCGAACTGGGGAACCGCCTTGCTGTAGGCAGACATGAACTCGTCGAGGTGACGGGATGTCACCTCCCTGAGTTGGTCGGTCACCTTGTCGAAGGAGTCGCGCAGGGTGGCATCGGTACGGTCCGAAAGGGTATAAAGCGATTCGATGCTCTTTTGTGTCCGGTCCCGGAGTGCCCCGATCGACTCCCCGAAATGGGATTCCGTGAGGTCCACGGCCCTGAGGGCTGCCGATCCCGCCTTCTCCATCTTCTCGAAATGGGAGGTGAGAAACCGGGTGAGATCCCGCGATTCCTCGAGGGTGGATCCAATCTTTCCCGCCAGCGCATCTACCTGCCGGGTACGTTCTGCAAACTGTCCCAGGTTTGCGGCTACGGCTTCCAGGCTTCCCAGATATTGGGAAAAATGTCGCAAAGCCTCCATGTTGTGCTCCAGCCTGTCGAAAAGTTCCAGGTTGGCTTTCGATACTTTGGTCATGTCGAGGCGTTCAAGCCGGCTGATAATCTCGTTCTGCCAGGAGATGGTGCGCCCGGTCTGCACCACGGCTTCCTGCACCCTGGTTACAATGCCTGTGGCCTCCCGTGCAAAATGGTCCAGGCTCGCTTTCAATCCCGAAACCCCGGTGTCTTCCGCCCTGATAAGCTCGGGCAGAAGTTTCGCCTGAAGGTACGAAAGCTGGGCATTTTTCCTCCGGAGGGTTTCCGCCCTTGCCCGCTTATAGAAAAGGGAAGAGAGCAGCGTGGTACAAAGCAGTCCGCTCAGACTGGCAGCCATGGCCAGCTTAACCCCGTCTATCAGGCTGTTGATGCCTCCGCTGAAGTTGTGGCCGTCAACTTCCGGCATAGCCAGCAGACCAAAGATAATCCCCACCATGGTCGCAGCCAATCCCAGATACAAAGGCACCGGTACCGACTGTGAAATCTCCTCGTCCCTGGTCTCCACTTCCCGTTCCACCAAATCCCTGATGATGCCGAAATTAACGGCTGCCCCATAATTGCTTAACAAATAAGTGTTTATAGCTAACTTAATCCGCTGGATGATCTCATTTCTGCCTTCCGTCTCAGTGAGGCTGATGCGAACGTATCTGTGGTCGGCCGAAGGTTCTTCACCCGCCGCAGGAAAAATCATATGCGCAGTGATCTGCTCGGGATTACCCAGGTAAACCCGCTCCACATATCCGGTTTTCACCAGCAACAGCTTGTCAAAAATGGTGCGGAGATCCCTGGTATTCCGGTATACCCTGAAAGTGTGAACAAGCTGAAAAAGAATCACCCCCAGAATGATGACCAGCTCGGTTACATAGAGTGGTTCCCCCGTTGACATGGTCACAGCAGTTTAATTTTGACCCTGGTGGTGACACTCCATTTTCCCGATGCCAGGAGAACCTCTCCTTTTTGTTCCTGGAGCACACGGGTGGCCGAATTTCTTCCCCCCATGTTGAGAATATCGCATACCGGCAACAGGTAATAATCAATATTGTTGATGGCTTTCATGTCGAGTTCCCCGCTGAGATAATGAAGTTCACCCCTGTCACTTCCGGCAGGATGCACAATTTTATATAGCTTCCGGTTGTCGTAGCGTTCTTCAGCCCTGTCGGCAGGAAAATTTCCCTGGCTGTCGGGGATCCCGAAATAGAGGATTACCGGCTCATTGAGTTTCGCGGCATTTGCCGGTGTGAACGACATTTTCCCCCGGACGGCTGCTTCGGGTGTCCCTGAAAACTTACCTTTTCCGGATTCCCCGGGAACAGGCCCTTCTATGATTGCTTTTAACTCCAGGTTTTCCCGGGTCAGTTCCGCCACTCTTTCCGACAACTCACCGCATTTCAGCACCTGCTGCTCCAGGCGCCACGAGAAATCCTCCAGTTCCCTCTCGTGATGAGCGGTCTCCTTCTTGTAATGGTCTTTGTGAAGTTTGAGGAGGGGCAGCATCGGATAGAGCTCAGGTGGCCACCACTTCCTTTTCTTCCTGAGCTTCTTCCGGTATGAACGGAGTTCATCCTTCAGCAACAGCCTGATTCGTAACCTGGTAAGCAGAAACATCGCCACAACCCCCAACACAAACGCACCGGCATAGTAATAGTATTCCATCATTCCACGGTTTCAGAAAGTTCAAATGAAAGTTTATTAATGATTCCGATAAGCGGATAGAAGAAAAGGGTTTCTTCAATATGTTTTTCCTCCTTTTTAAAGAAAGCCCGGAGGCCACGCACCAGGTATTCACGGATATGGCCTTCCCTCATCCCCCGGAAAACCTGGTAAGCCTGCAATTCGATGTTGAAGGCCCCCTCAAGGTTGACCTTTCCTGTGAAGGCATCGAGCATGGCATAAAAATCGCGGACCGAAGATTCGATCATGGCCCTGATTTCTTCGTCAACTTCTCCGTATTTCGGGGTGTCGACAATCTGTTTCTCCTTGTCGAGGGCGGCGCTCCACACCCCGTCGCCGGTTCCTCCGATCCAGAAACGGATGTTGTTGCCGGTGATGTTGTCATCGACACCTACCTTCAGGGCTCCCTTGCAGGTGATCTCCTTGGGAATTGAGGAAAGCTGGAGATGAATGGATGGAATCTCCTGTCCGAAGACTTTCCCGAAAATAAAGGTAAAAAGTCCTGACAGTTGGGCCAGTTTTTCGGAAGGGTCGAGGATGGCGGCCGTTTTGGATGCGGTACCGCTGAGGAGGATGTAGCGGGGTGGTTTTTCCCCGGAACGTCGCAGGAGCTGGGCGGCATAGTATGCAATGGCGGCGTAGAAGACCAGGATGGGCAGCTTCATCCGCTGATGGCTTTCCAGCAGGCGGGTATAGCTGAAGGTGGAGCGGCTTCCTGCTTCCAGCGCAAACAGAAGACTGCTGAAATCGGCAGAATCCTTGGTCTGCTGCAGGATATTCTCCAATACAGGCTGCATCAGCGGATCCACGCTCACCGCTTCACGGGCACGGGCTGCGAAATTGCGCACAAAACCGTTTCGGTCGCTGTTGTTCCTGAATTCCCCGGTTGGGAAACCGTCACCGAAGATGGCATTTCCGGCGAACTTGAAGGAAGAGATGATCTTGGCCCGCGGGGAATTTTCATCAAAGAGGGCAATGTCGGTCGATCCGCCACCGATATCTACCGAGAGGCTCTGCCCAATCACCGACGACTTGTAATACAGGTAAGGTGCGATACTTTCAGGAATTCCATTGATCCGCGATTCCGTGGCTTCCAGTCCGAAAACCGAACTGTAGGCCTTCTTCCAGGTACGGAAGAGGATGCCCAGTTCATATTCGTCCATGCTCACCGGGTAAAACCAGGTGATGGTGGTCTGGGCGGGGTCGCCTCCCAGGGCCAGGGTTTTGTAGTACACCAGCAAAACGAGCATTCCGATGTAACTTTCCACCAGGTTTTCGTCCCTCCGGTCGGCATAATTGCTCCACTTCAGCTGGGTGCGGATGTCGAGGTAAACCGGGAAATGGATCTTTTCGTAGAGCATGTAGTTGTTGGCGTGGAGAAAAGGTTCGGGCCGTGTGGCCGGATCGAGTTCCCTGTTATAGGCCAAAGCAGTTCTCAGGGGGAAGTGGATCTTTTCAGAATCCCCGGGTACCAGTTGGTAAGGCATGATCTCCTGTTCGAAAATCCTGTCGTCGGCGATGTCCTGGAAGTTCACTTCAGGATGGCTGGTGTCGATCAGGGATTGCCAGAGGGGCTGGCTTTCCGGAATATCGAGCGAACGGGCGTCGTTGTTTCCAAACTTATATTCGATATGGGTGTTTGTGGTTCCAAAATCTATGGCAAAGCGCACGGCATGATATCCTTTTCCTGAGGTACGCCAGCGGGGAACCAGGCATCCTCCGCCCCGGGGAGTCTTCACCTGGAGGGCATCAAACCTGCCCGGCACCCGGAAATAGTAACTCCGCTGCATTCTGCTGCGATTCCTGAAAACAGGTTCCCCGGCTTCGAGGGTTTTTCCCTCTTCAAAGAAAAGCGGAACCGTAAATTGGGGTTCATCACCTCCATCGTCCAAAATTCCCAGGGTATAGGGAAGATCTTTCCTTTCACTCCTGACAAATGGCACGATGGCCAGGTGAAGGTCGGATTTCACCTTGCCGGGAAGGCTATAGACCTTGCGGAAGCGAATGGTTCCCCGTTTCACGGGGATTTCCAGAAGAGCTTCAGTGCCTCCACCTGCCAGGTCGGTCAGGGTGAGCATGCGCGCCACGCTTTCGGCCTTGAAATAGCGAAAGAAAAGGGGTGTCAGAGGCAGGAGACACCGGTTGGTACCACACATGTCGAAGCGGCTGCCATCGACAGGATAGGGGAGCTCAATCATTTTTTCTTCCAGGAAATTCCCTTCCGAAAGCCAGGGATAGTTGTCTTCCTGCACCGGAAGGAGCGATTCCCCGCTGGGGTGGTCGTTGCGGTAAGGCACCACATTGGTTTCGTTCCAGCGGATTCCCGGCGTGGTATAGGTCCACTCCCCGGGAAAGCGCCCCTGGGGCAATACCAGCGGTCTGCGCCCTTCAACGGGATAATCGGATTTGATGGTGAAATCACTGGTTTCGTTGATCCCTCCCTCTTCTTCATCCTCTTCCTGGATTCCCAGGGGAATGCCCAGCACTTCACAGTAGTCGTTGAGGTTGGTACCTACGGGACAACGCCGGTAGCGCGAGAGTGCCGTGGCTTCCAGATTGGTGACCACCCGGGTGAGCTGAGGATCGGGAAGGGTCAGGCGCACCCTCTCGAGATAGTCATAAAGTTCCGGGAAAAGGAGCGGGAAACGGGTTTGCTTCGCCAGGGCAAAGAGATACTCCACGAAGGAGGGCTCCCTGTGGGTCAGTGACATGGCGTTTTCCCCGAAGAAGAGATGGTCGGAGCTGCGCAATTGGAGGTTACCGGCAGCACTCCTGGCATCGGGAGAAGCAATGAAAAGCGTGGCAGGGGAGGTCCCCCCGATCACCTGCCCTGTGCTGCGGTTCAGCAACAGGTAGATCCGTTTTACATGCTCAAAATTATAAAGCACCAGGTTCCCGGTGTCCTTCGGGCTCACACTGTCCTGCTCCCAGTAAAGGGCCAGCGTTTCCGCCAGGTGAGCCTGACGGAAGATGCCACCCTCTTCCAGGGTTTTGAAGCGGGCCACGGGGTCATAGGCCACCACCGCGATCCGGGTTTTGTATTTTTGCGACAGATAAAAAAGTTGGGCCACATCGAGGGCATCGGAGACCAGCTTATGATGGGCGGTCGAACCCTCTGTCCCATGCAACGCCACCCACTGAAAAGCAGTCTTCACCAGGTCGATACGTGCAAAGGGACTGGGAATGGAGGTGGCCACCTCTTTCCCTTCCGTGGGAATGGTGGAGAGTTGTGCCGGTGTCAGGGGCTGGCTGACAAACCATCCGGTACCTGCCGCCCCGTCATGTAATCTGAAAACTTTCGCCATATCTAACGGATAATTAATTCTTTATCAGATAAAACCTTGTCAGTGGAAAGCCCGAAGAGCCTGATGAGCGTGGTATGTTTCCTTCCTTCGGGAGCACGGAGATCATCACGTGCAATCAGCCGGCAGTTCTCGGCATCGAGGGCGCTGAAACTCACCCTGCCTTTGGGTGTGGTGTTGCGGACCAGGTTAAGGGCCGTGTCGGCAGTTACTTCCCGGAAAGGTATAAAAGCGGGTTTGTTGTCGCCCATTTCCCGGATCCATTCACTGAAATAGGCATTAAAGGCCTTCACCTGAAGGGAATACTCCACGGAATTGAAATAGCTTTTGTCGAGCACGGA
>CAYYJE010000089.1:6486-12376 GCA_964472165.1 uncultured Prolixibacteraceae bacterium
TTCCTGCAGAAGTCAAGAATCGACAATGCTCCCGCGAGTTCCAGGAAGTGGGCATTGTTTTTCTGCTCCTTTCCGCCCACGGCGTAGGGAATGACGTTGGTATTTCCCCGGTTGCCCAACATGTAGAGTACATTGACCCTGTTCTGGCTGATGAGGGTGCGGTTGTAATAATCCATGGCGATTTTGGCTTTCTCCTCGAAGGTCTCGGAGTTGATCTCGTCCTGGCGGTTCAGCGAAAAATAGGGAAGGAAAGTGATTCCCCCGATGGGGGCCTCCCTGACATGTACCCGGTGAGGAAGTTCACTGTTCCCCCGGAGGTTTTTCAGTAAAAGGGGAAAACCTGCGGCTCCCGTTCCCCCGAAAATCGAGTTGATGATAAACACCGCATCTCCCGGGGAAAAGGTTTGCCCGAAACGGCGAAAGTCTTCCGAGGTGGTAAACTGGTTGAGCACAATCGATCCCATATGGGGATTCCCTTTGAAGCCCACGCTGATATCGGCGTCAAGGTTGGCTTCAGACCAGAGGAGGCGTATGAAATGGCGGTCGTCATCTCCGGGGTTGGCCTGGTTTCCCAGTTCGTCGAAGCCGATGTATTTCCTGAAGGAGTTTCCATCGATCCCATTGAGCCGGAACTGGAAAAAGTCGGGATTGATGGCTGCCCCGTGGTCGGCCAGTTCCTGAATGGTTTTCATCTCCTGGGCGAAGAAGTCGGTGGGATGATGTACCTGGTTGCGAATCTGCTGGTAGAGGCGGAGGATATCCTTGGTGCGGTCGAGGTCGCCATTGCCGGTGTCAGGGTCGATGATGACGGGGACCACCGTGTCGAAGCCGTTTTCAAGCTTGCAGCCTGCAGCCAGAAGCATCGAAAGCGCCTTGATGACCCGGCTTCCGGTACCTCCAATCCCGAAAACATAGAGTTTCTGTGCCATAATTGTCAGTTTAGAAGGGTAAATGCATTTGAATTTTACTGAACTGCTTGAGGATTAAACTGCAGACAAATCCCACCACCAGTGAAAGTCCTGTATTGATCAGGGAATATTGCATGGGTAATCCTTCCGCAAAGGCTTTGTAACCCGACTCCGGATCACCCAAAGCGTCGGCAAGGGCCTGGTTTCCTGAATCAAAAATGGCATTGTGAGCCACCAGCCAGGTAACCACTAAAACGGTGACGGCCGAAATGAGAAGCCACAACATCCAGTGCAGAAACCTGCCATAAGGGTATTTCCACAAAAGATAGAAAAGAAGCCAGAAGAGCAGGGGCAACCCGATAAACAGAAGTCCCAGTTTGATATAGCCCCCCAAATCGTACAGGGTCGTAAAAATTTCAGGGTAACTGGCATTGTAAACCCCGAAAAAGGATTCATACATCGCCGCAAAAAGTTCTTTCATATGGAGAAATTATTGGATTTCAACGGTAAAGGTGGCCAGGTGTTTGTCTTCCGACATCGACCGGTAGGCATCGGTGATGGCATCGGTGAGATAACGGAAGCCAAAGGTCCGTGAGGTGTCGGTGGCTATCGCCTCTTCATCGCCGGCGTCGGTTTCACCGATCCAGGACGGCACCCTGGAAGCCAGCGAAACGGTGAGTTTTCCGGCAGGATTCTTCATGGTTTTCACCGAGACAAGGTGGGTAGGCATAAAAGAGAGACCATGGATTTTTTTCGCGGGTTTCTGAATTCCGGAAACTTCATAATTCCCCGAGGTCACATAATTTCCGGCTGTCAGATAGTAGCTGTCGGGAAAAGGCAGCGATGAAAAATCCACCGCCAGTGTAAGCTGGAATCCCCGGCCATTCCGGTCGGTTTTGGCATCGATAAGCCTGTTTTTCACCTTATGGTCAAAGCGATAGGTACCGATGCTGTGGTCAGAAACCACCTGCCAGGGCAAAGATCCGGAACCTGGTTTCAGAAAACGGGCCAGCGTTTCGTATCCTGTCAACTCGCCGGAAATATAACTGTCGGGGAAATATTTCCCGAGAAGGTGGCTCTCCCCGAAAATCCAGATATAATAGGGCCGTATGGAGTTCAGGCTCACCTTTCCCTTGCGGGAAGCATAAAAATAGTTGCCCCGGAATTCCGAGGTCAGCTTGACCATGATGGTTTGCATATCACCCGACTGCAGCCGTTTGATAAACCGGCTCCGGGTCTCCTTGCCCGAGGTGACCAGCGAATTCATGCCTCCGTCGCCGATGTCATAGATTCCGTCGGAGATAAGGATGGAAATGGTTCCCCCGCCGGCAGTGCCAAGCGCTGTCTGAAACATGCCGTTCAGATTGCTGCGGGTGATATCTCCGCAACGGAATCCGGCAGTGTTGAGCTTCTTCTTCAGAACCACAGGGTCGTCCCCGATGGGGGTGAGGAGAGGTCCCGTTCCGTTGATGAAGAAAAACTCCCGGACTATGTCCTCCTTTACAAAATCAGGCTTTTCGGCCAGCTCAGACACCACATCCACATAGCTGGTGATGCCCGACACATAGCCGAACATGCTTTCCGAATTCTCCAGGTAGAAGGTTACCTTTTCCAAACGGCTGGAAGCAGCCGGATCAGTATCTGAAGCAGCTTGCTCTGCCGTGGACTCGGATCCGGAAGCGTTTTGCTCCGTAGCCGGCTGGTTTTTTGATGTTTCCGGGGATGGCCCCTGGCGTCGTCCACTCTGTGAAGAACAACCGGATAAAAAGAATCCCGCCAGGAGGAACCACAGCGGTTTACTTCCAAGTCTCATATTGCCAGGTTTATTTGTATTGCATTACCTTGATAGTTAACTCACTTTTGACAGTTTTATTATCTTCGGCCGTCAGATAGTATTGATGTATAAGTAGTCCATCTGTTATGTCCATTACGAATATAGAAATAAAAGCACGAAGTAACAAACAGGATGCCATTCGTGATCTCCTGCTTACAGCGGGGGCTGAGTTCAGGGGTACCGACCACCAGACCGACACCTATTTCAGGGTTCCTCACGGGAGGCTGAAGCTGCGCGAGGGCCACATCGAAAACCAGTTGATCCACTACCGGCGGGCCAATCAGGAGGGGCCCAAACAGGCCGATGTGCTCCTCTTCCCTTCTGTTCCCGGCTCTGGGCTTAAAGAAATACTGACTGCCGCCCTGGGGATCCTGGTGGTGGTTGACAAGGTACGGGAAATTTATTTCATCGGGAATGTGAAATTCCACCTTGACCATGTCAAAGGCCTCGGTTCTTTTGTGGAGATCGAGGCCATCGACAAGGAGGGGACCATCGGCAGGGAAACACTGCTGGAGCAGTGTAACCATTACCTGGGGTTGTTCGGGATCAGGGAGGAAGAACTGGTTCCGGTTTCGTACAGTGATATGCTGTTGACAGACATTTAATGTGCGGGTTCATCCGGCACATAATTTACCCCGAGGATGGGCAGGGTTTCAGTGGCTTTTTTATAGTCTAGTACCGACTGATAAAGGACTGCAAAAGAAGCACGGATCCACGCGATAGACACGAATACCCCGACAATCAGCATCAGCAGTCCGGCTATGATAATAAAAAAGGAGACAATGGCCAGGAAAAAGATTTTCCATCCGTAGCCACGGGTCATCCGCCAGCTCTCTTCAACGGCGGTCATGGCATCCAGGTCCTTGTCCATTACCAGGTAGGAAACGAAAACCAACCGGCAGGCGATGATGATTCCGGGGATGATCAGCATGACAAATCCCATAATCACCAGGGCAAAAACCAGCAGGTTTGCCACAACGATCTTCAGGTATTTGGTCCGGAATCCTTCGAAGAGCCCTTCAATCTCCACTTTCTGGCTGCGAACAGCCTTGATAAAAAGGTAGTCGGAACTGTAATCCACCACCGGCCAGAATAAAAATCCATAGGCCAGGGCTATGGGCACCAGCAGGAGCGACATAAACTGAAAATCCCCGTTCTTAAAAGTGAAATTTACGGGGCCCTGGAGAAGTGCACAGATAAAAACGATGAGCAACAGGGGGAGAAACTGTTCAGTCATCTTTTTCCACCCGGCCGACAAGCTGTTGGTGACCGAGGGATTTAAAGAAAAATAATTCGTGGTTGTCATGGCTTTAAAAATTTTTATGTTCGACGGGTCAAAAGTAGGGGTGCCTCAATCCGTAACCTAACTACCAAAGTCGTATTTTTAAAAATTCCTACTTAAGTTGGGGGGCATTGGCTTTCACTTTTGTAAATTGCACCCATAAACCGAACCGCTGATGATTCCCTTGCAAACCTTGCTTTTTACCCTCGTTTTTGCCGTATCGGCCGGACTGGCCGTGATGGGGGGTTTGGTGAGCGTCAGGTATGCTTCAGCGGACAGAAAATCTGCCGGACAGTTTCTCGTATACCAGCAGCTCTTTATGTATGCGTTCCTCCTGTACGGGGTGTGGGGAAACCTGGCTTTACAGAAATTCATGGAGGGGTGGGAAGTGGCAGAAGCGCTACGATCCAGGGTGATGATGGTTCAACCGTTGATAGGTCTCCCCTTCCTGATGGCAGCCTGGTACATGCTGATCCGTTTTTTTCTGGAAATTTCCGGAAATAAATGGGGAAAAAGAGCCTCCATGGGTTACCTCATCCTGAGCGCCGCCATTTTCCCCCTGCTCTTTTTGCTGGCGGAAAAAACAGAGCTTTTGGCCGCGAAGGCGGCTCTTCCGGGTTTTGTGACGGAAGCCGCTTCTGCCGCAGCCTCCTATTTCCCGGTTTATTTGGTCATTGCAGCGGTCAACGGAGCGCTTCACCTTCTGCTTCTGGTCCCCGTTCTCCTGAATTATAAAAAGGTAATCCGGGAGGAGTGCCCTGAAAGCCGCTTTTTCATGCCCGCCTATTTCAGTACGGTAGCTGCCTCCACCCTGCTGATCCTGCTGTCGCCGGAACGCCACTACCTCTTCGCCCTTACGGCCATCCTGACCATCTTCCTGGCCAACCTGCTGCTTCCCCTTTGCACCGGGGGAATCGCCATCTCTGAAACTCCCCGTGATTTTCGCGGCCCCCAAAGCTTCTCTCCGGAAGGGAACCTCAGGGGAATGACCTCACAGAATTCCCGCAATGAAACAGGAGAGAAAACCGGGGAGGAAGGCTTGCTTGCAAACCAGAAATCCCCTTCCGGAAATTTCGAAGATTTCTGCCTGAAATATGAAATTTCGCGCCGGGAAGCTGAGATCATCAGGGAAATCCAGGCTGGAAAATCAAACCTTGAAATTGCTGGCACCCTCTTCATCACCCTGCAAACCGTGAAGGACCATATCCACCGCATCTTCACCAAGACAGGCGTCTCGAATCGGGTGCAACTGATCAACCTTACGCAACAGCGGTTGCTGTAATGGCCGTTGCATTGCTTTCTTTTCCCGTCCGCGGGCCTTGTGGTCAAATTCACTCATTCCGGATAGTTATAGACAGTTGGTAAAACCGGGATCATTTTCGCGCGCCTGCACCGTGGTATAACCTTCTCCGAACTCCCTGAGGAAGAGTTTTTCGAGGGCGGTGTTGGTATTGCGGAGGCCCAGGAATACCCGTTGTGACCATTCGAAATACTCTGCCTGCCGGCTTTCCGGCCATCCTGCCGGGGGCTCGTGCACGATGGAGCGCAGGTTGGCAATCCGGTCGGCCAGTTTGATCAGTTTGGCCCCATGACTCAACGCAGCAGCATGCTCCTCCTGCAGCCTCTTCCGCTCTGCTTTCGGCAAGGACTTGTCATCGCTCACTTCCAGCACATACGAAAGGACCGTATCACCAAACCTGACCGAGATCTCCTCAGGCAGCGTATCGGTATCTTCGATGGTATCGTGGAGCAAGGCGGCTGACAGAATATCCTCATCGGTAATTCCCCCCACGGAGGCAAGCAGGTAGGCAACGTCAAGCGGATGGTTGATATAGGGCGTATCCCCGGCATTCTTCCGCCGTTGAT
>CAYYJE010000090.1:0-12129 GCA_964472165.1 uncultured Prolixibacteraceae bacterium
TCCCGGGAGCAATCCCCAGTCCGGTGCAGGCGCCGGCACAGATGGTATTCGAGGAGGTAACAAAGGGATAGGAACCGAAATCGATATCGAGAAGGGTTCCCTGTGCACCTTCGGCAAGCACAGATTTTCCCTGTGCAAGCATCTCATTGATATAGTGTTCGCTGTCGATAAACCGGAATCTTTTCATCACCTCCACGCCTTCAAACCACTCCTTCTCACAGGTTTCCAGCACCGCTTCGTAGTCGAAATGGTAAAAATCGCGCAAAAGGTTTTTGTGGTTACCGATCCGTTCGGCATATTTTGCTTCAAAGTTGTGGCAGATGTCACCTACCCGCAATCCTTCGCGTCCGATCTTGTCGCGGTAGGTGGGGCCTATCCCTTTCAGGGTGGAGCCGATCCGGGTTTCCCCTTTTGCCTGTTCCGACGCCATGTCGAGCAGCCGGTGAGTGGGAAGTATCAGATGGGCTTTCCGCGAAATGAAGAGGTTGGCGGTGAGGTTAAATCCCTTGCACAACAGATTTTCGATCTCTTTTTTGAAAATAACAGGATCGATCACAACCCCGTTCCCGATGATGTTGACTTTGTTGCTCCGGAAAATACCGGAGGGAATGGTGTGCAGTACCTGCTTGATGTTGTTGAATTCCAGGGTGTGACCGGCATTGGGACCTCCCTGAAACCGGGCGATGATGTCGTAACGGGGAGTGAGAACATCCACTACTTTTCCTTTCCCTTCATCGCCCCATTGCAGGCCCAGCAATACATCTACCTTCATTGTCATGTTGTCGTTTAATCTTTTATTCTTCAATTGTTTAGCATCCTGGTCACAGGGGAAAAGCTACAGGTGATAACCCCTGAAACAGGCCCCTAAAAGTAATAAAAATTTCACATGGGTGTGGCTTTTCACGGCAGAGGCCGGAGTATCCCGCTTATTTGTAAAATTCCGGAAACCTGTCAGTGGTTCGCGGGAAGGTGGTGCCCGTAAATGTAGAGTGTATGGTGAGAGAGTTTGAAATTGTGTTTGGTGCAGGCCTCCTCGATGATCTCCCGGATGCGCGGGTCGTTGAATTCAACCACATGCCCCGAGTTGATGTCAATCAGGTGGTCGTGCTGAACCCTGGCAAACGCTTTTTCGAACTGGGCAATGTTGCGCCCGAACTGGTGCTTAACCAGCAATTTACATTCCAGAAGCAATTCGATGGTATTGTATAAGGTAGCCCGGCTTACCCTGTAATTCTTGTTTTTCATGGAGATGTAGAGCGATTCCACATCGAAATGGCCCTCGCGCGAATAGATCTCGTCCACAATGGCATACCTCTCAGGCGTCTTTCTGTGGCCATGGGTCTCGAGGTATTCGGTAAAAATAAGCTTCACCGTATCCCGTGTTTTCTGGCTACTCATACTTAATCCAATTTTAAATAGTGGTTCAAAAATAGGATTATTTTCATTATCCGCACCTATGGGTGGTTAATCGTTCAGATTTTCAACACGTGTTACCTTATCGATACCTTTTATCTTTCCCAACTCTCCGATCAGGACGTTCAAATCGTCGGCACTGTGGATATAAAGGAAGAGGTCGCCCTCGAAAAGTCCGTCGTGGGTGTCGAATTTGACGGAGCGCATGTTGATGCTGTGAAGTTTGGAGATGATGGTGGTAATGTCGTTGACGATACCCATCCGGTCGAATCCGCTCAGGCTCAGCCGGGTGAGGTAGGAGAGTTTTTTGAAACGGGTCCATTCGGCGTTGATGATCTTGTAGCCGTGGCTGGCGACCAGTTTCTCCGCTTTCGGACAATTTTTCTTGTGGATGATGACGTGGTCGCCTGCGCTGATGTATCCGATCACATCGTCGCCCGGGATGGGGTTGCAGCAGCGGGCAAGGCTGTAGGCGATATCGTCGGGATTCTCCTTCAGAAGGAAAGGTTTTTTCTTGTCCATCAGCTCAGCAGGTCCTTCTTCCTGCAGGTCGTCGGCAGGAATTTCCACCCCCTTCTTTTTCCCCTTGAAGGTGATGTCCCAGTATTTGATGAATTTGTTGCGCGATTTCTGAGCCAGAATTTTGTCCAGTTCTTCGAGTTTGACGATTCCCATCCCCACTTCGGAATACAACTGCTCCTTGTTGTTCATGTTGTAATGGGCGACAATTTTCTTGATGGTGTTGGCCACCAGGGGGGCATTCAGCCTTTTGACGGCTTCCTCGACCATCACCTTTCCGGCTTCGAGGTGCTTGTGGGTATCGGCCCTGAGCGCTTCTTTCACTTTACTTCTGGCTTTGGCCGTGGTGATAAAGCTGAGCCATTCGTGCTGTGGGATCTGGTTTTCGGAGGTCAGAATCTCCACCTGGTCTCCGTTTTGAAGGATATGGTTCGGGGGGACCAGTTTCTGGTTGATTTTTGCCCCGATGCATTTATTCCCGAGGTTGGTGTGGATTTCGTAGGCCACATCGATGACCGAGGAATTCTTGGGAAGTTTGATGGTTTTCCCTTTAGGGGTAAATACCACGATCTCAGAGGCAAAGAGGTCGAGTTTGAATTCGTCCAGAAATTCGAAGGCATCGTATTCCGAATTGGCCAGATGGTCGCGGAGCCTGATGATCCAGCGGTCGAGTTCATTCTCGGTGGTCTGGGAATCCTTATACCTGTAATGGGCGGCAAAGCCATATTCGGCAATCTGGTCCATCCGTTCGGTGCGGATCTGTACTTCAACCCATTTTCCCTGAGGGCCCATCACGGTCACATGGAGCGACTCGTACCCGTTGGCCCGGGGCATGGTAATCCAGTCCCTGATGCGGTCGGGTTTCGGAGAGTAGATGTCGGTGACCAGGGAGAGCACTTCAAAGCACTGGCGCTTTTCGGAGATGGCGGGCTTGGCTTTTAGGATGATCCGGATGGCCAGCAGGTCGTAAACCTCGTCGAAGGTGACCCCTTTGGTGTGCATTTTGGTCCAGATCGAAAACATCGACTTAAGGCGATGGGTGACGGTACATTCGATTGCTTCCTCTGCCAGCCGCTTCCGGATGGGGGTGATGAACTCGTTGACCAGGTAATTCCGTTTCTCTTCCTGGTCGTGAAGCTGGTAGAGCAGGTGATTGTAGTCTTCGGGATGCTTGAACTTGAAGCTCAGCTCTTCCAGCTCGTTTTTGATGGCGTAGAGCCCGAGCCGGTGAGCCAGGGGAGCGTAAAGATAAAGGGTTTCGCCCGACACCTTCAGTTGTTTCAGGGGGGGCAGCGACTCGAGAGTCCGCATGTTGTGGAGCCTGTCGGCCAGTTTGATCAGGATCACCCGCACGTCGTCCGACAACGTCATCAGCATCTTCTTGAGGGTGAGGGCCTGCCGGGTATCCATTTCACCCGACAATTTGGTAAGCCCGTCGACGATCCGGGATACATTTTCCCCGAAAAGGTTTTTGATGTCTTCCACGGTGAAGTCGGTATCTTCGACCACGTCGTGGAGGATGGCTGCGATCACCGAGGTGGCTCCCAGGCCCAGGTCGTGGGCTACCACGGTGGCTACTGCAATGGGATGAATGATATAAGGTTCTCCCGACTTCCTCCGGACCCCGTCGTGGGCGGCATTGGCAAAAATGAAGGCCTTGTCGACCTTTTCCATCCGCTCTGTATCGAACCGCTTGCCGATTTCCCGTTTCAGGTCATCGTAACAGTCGTTGATCTGCCTTATTTCAGCCTTTGTAAAGAGTGACATTTTCCCGTGTTATTGCTCCTGTTTCCCTGACCAGATAATTGGTGCCGATGCCGGCATTCATTCCTGCCTGCACATCGCTGACTTTGTCGCCGAACAATACCGACCTGCGTGCATCGACCCCGTACTCCCTGATGGCGTCAAGGATCATGCCGGGCGCCGGTTTCCGGCAGGTACACGGTCCCGTGATGCCGGGATGGTGCGGACAGTAATAGATTCCCGTGAGCTCAATTCCTCTTTCCCTGAACTGCTCCCTCATCCAGGTGTGCAGCACTTCCACATCCGCGGAAGTGTAATATCCCCTGGCGATGCCTGCCTGGTTGGTGATTACAAAAATAAGATATTGACGCAAGTAATAGCTACGTGTCAGCTCAAAAATTCCATCCCTGAATTCGAAATCCTCCACCCTGAATACGTAGTTTTTTTCCACGTTGATGGTACCGTCGCGGTCCAGGAAGAGGGCTCTCTTTTTCATGCCCCGGGATTTTCCGGCAGGATCTGCGCCGCCTTGCCGTAAGTTTCGGGAAGTCCGATATCAAGGAACGGGGCATCGGAGATCACCCCGAAGAGGCGTTTCCAGGAAGTGGATTTCTCCAGGAAATCTGTTTCCAGAGAAAATCGGGGAGGGAGTTTCGCGGAAGCGAAAAGGTTGCTTTTCATCAGGTAGACTCCGCCATTGATCAATCCCGGGGTTGCAGAGCCGGTTTTCTCCCGGAAAGCGATGATCCGTCCGTCAGAAGCCATCCCGATGGTCCCGTACCGCGATGCATCCTCCACCTTTCTCAGGACGATGACCATGTCGGCCTGCTGCCGGCGGTATATCTCTTCGGGCAATTCGAAGGGGACCGGGAACCAGGTGTCGCCATTGACCACAAACAACTCTTCAGAAAGCGCCGATTCAAGCGCCAGCCGCAATCCGCCTCCGGTTCCCAGAGGGCTGTTTTCCACGGCATAGACCACTTCACACCCTTTGTACAGCGTTCTGAAAAAGTTACGGATCATCTCATGTAAGTGGCCCACCGACAGGATGATGCGGTTTATTCCTTTGGTGGTCAGGTCGTCGAGCAGATAAGCCAGGAACGGGTGGCCGTTGATTTCAGCCATGGGTTTGGGTCGGTCACTGACCAGCGGCCTTAGCCGTGTTCCCAAACCTCCTGCCAGGACGATCGCTTCACGGGTGATCATGCGAAGACCATTTTTTCGGCAATTTCACACAGGATATGACCCAGGGTGATGTGTCCCTCCTGGATGCGGGGAGTTTCAGTGGAAGGGACCCTGAGGAGGTAGTCGCACTCCTCTTTCATTTTCCCTCCGCTTTCACCGGTAAGGCCGATGATGGTCATTCCCTTGCGGCGTGCAGCCGCCATGGCTTCCAGAATGTTGACGGAATTGCCGCTTGTGGAGAGGGCCACCAGCAGGTCTCCGGAATTCCCAAACCCTTCGATATAGCGGGCATAGGCCCTTTCAAAACTGTAATCGTTGGAGACAGCCGTCAGGAACGAGCTGTTGGTGTGGCAGGCTTCTGCAGGCAAAGCCGGCCTGTCGATACAGAATTTCCCCGACAGCTCAGCCGCAAGGTGCTGTGCATCGGCGGCACTTCCTCCGTTTCCGCAAAAATAGACGCGGTGTCCTCCCGACAAAACTTCATAAAGGTGAAGGGCCGCTTCTCCGGTGGTTTTCATCAGCACGGCGTCGTCGAGCATCCGCTGTTTTATACCGATGCTCTCCCTGAGGCGTGTGGTGACAGTGTTGAGTGGTTCCATATTTCTACAACAGTTAATTTTGGGGTTGGTTCAGATGGTCCAGGTGCTGAGACCATGTGAGGTAAATTCGAATGGGGTGACTTCCCCCCTGAAACGGGAGAGTGCTTCAATAACCCTGAAGCGGCTGGCTCCCGGGCAGAAGAAAAACATATATCCGCCGCCGCCGGCCCCTGAGATCTTCCCTCCCAGGGCCCCGGCCTTGCGGGCAGCCTCGTATATTTCGTCAATGACGGGATTGGTGATTCCTTCGGCCATCTCCTTTTTATAGTGCCATCCTTCATGCATCAGTTCACCGATCCGGTTGAGGGCTCCCCTGAGAAGGGCTTCCTTCATGAGGGTAGCCATCTCCCTGGTTTTGTGCATGGCTTCCACGGAGGCAAGGCGGTTTTGGCGGATACTCTCCTGCTGTTTCCCGATGATTTCCGAAGAGAGCCTGCTGGTTCCGGTGTAAAAAAGCACCATATTGAGGGCCAGTTCGTTCAGTGTTTCGGGTTTGATCCGCAGGGGATTGACGATCACCTTGTCGTCGGGGAAAAACTCCATGAAGTTGACGCCCCCGAAGGTGGCTGCATACTGGTCCTGTTTCCCTCCCGAGTAACCCAGGTCAATCCGTTCGACCTGGTAAGCCAGGTAGGCCAGGTCATATTCTCCCAGGGGAAGCCTGAGCCATTCGACGAAAGCTCCCAGCACTGCGGTTACCAGCGTGGAGGAGGATCCCAGCCCGGAGCCGGGAGGGGCATCCACGTAGGTGATCAGTTTGAAGGAGAGGGGTTTCCCTGTAAAATCTTTCACTACCCGGTTGTAAATACCCTTCAGCAGGTCGAGACGGCCATCAAGGGGCAAAACCGCTTCCGACGGATATTCAAGGGTTTCCCCTTTGTCTTCCGCGGAGAAAACTATCCTGCCATTTTCCAGAGGAACAATGGTGGCATAGGCATACCTGTTGATGGTGGCATTCAGGATCGCCCCGCCGTAAATATCGGAATAGGGAGATACATCGGTACCCCCGCCGGCCAGCCCGAGCCGTAAAGGTGCTTTGCTTCGTATCAGCATGTGGTTTCTATTTCATGGTACACTTCCCCGATGGCATCGATCATCGTACTCCATTTGTATTTTTGCTTTTCTGTTTCCGCATTCCGGGTGAACTCTTCCAGCCTGCCGTTCCGGAAAAAATCGAGGAGAGCCCCCGCAATTTCTCCCGGTTCGGGTTCTACCACATAGCCTGCCTTTTTGTGGGGGATAATCTCCGCCAGCCCGCCCACCCGGGTAACGAGCATCGGTTTGCTGAAGGCGTAGCCGATCTGTGTTACCCCGCTCTGGGTGGCATGTTTGTAAGGCTGCACCACCAGGTCGGAAGCACAAAAATAGCGATTCACTTCGTGATTGGCAATAAATTCGGTATGGAGAATCACCCGGTCTGAAAGGTTAAGTTCTTCGAGAAGGGCGAGGTACGGTTTCGGGTCGGTGTAAAACTCCCCGGCGACGATCAGCTTCAGCGGAAGGGACCGGAGTTCCTTGTCGGCGAAAGCTTTCAGGAGCAGGTCGAGGCCTTTGTATTCCCTGATGAAGCCGAAAAAGAGGAGGTAACGGAAGGCCGGATCTAGGCCGAGTGCGGAGAGCGCTTCTTCCCGGCTTAGGGGAGCTCCGAAATCGTCGAACAACGGGTGGGGGGAGAGCCGCATGGGGAGCTCATTCCGGAAGGAGCGGGCATCCAGGAATACGCTCTCCGACATGGCCACCAGGCCGTCGATGCTCCGCATGAAGATCCTTGTGAGCAGCGAGTCGCCCGGCCGCTTTTCGTGCGGAATGATGTTGTCGGCGATGCAGATCACCCTGGTTTTGCGGTTGCGCCGCACTATCCGGGCTATCGTGCTGAAACAGGGTGACATGAACGGAATCCAGTATTTGATGAGGACCACATCGTATGCTTCCTTCCTGATCCGCAGGGCGGTTTTGACCCAGCTGACCGGATTGACGGAGCTGACCGACCTGATGATGGGAATCCCTCCGGGTTTCTCCCAGCTTGCAAACTGGCTTTTGCCGGGGAAAAGGAGGGAGGGGTATTGCAGCGTGAAAGTATGGATGGTGGTGTCCACACCCTGAGCAAGGAATTCCCTGGCCAGCCGCTCATTATAGGCGGCCAGTCCGCCCCGGTAGGGATGGGCAGTGCCAAGGATGCAAACTTTGTGAAGCTTCATAATGAGGGTATTAGTTGTCCTGATGGGGTACATTCTTGTGCGGGGAAATCGATTCTTCCACAAGGGCGATCACCTTTCCGGTTTCCTCCGGGCTGAACCAATGCATGTCGGGGTCGCGGCGGAACCAGGTGAGCTGTTTACGGGCATACTGACGGGTATTCGATTTGATTTTTTCGACGACACCGGACCGGTCGGTTTTCCCGTCGAAATAGTCGAACCACTCGCGGTAGCCGACAGTATTCAGTGCGTTCAGCGATCTCCAGGGCAGAAGGGAGCGGGCTTCCTCCTCCAGCCCGGCTGCTACCATCGTCTCCACTCTCCGGTTGATCCGGTCGTAAAGAATGGGCCTGTCGCAGTTCAGCCCGATCCGAAGGATCCGGAAATCACGGTTTTTCCGGGAATTGGTCCTAAGCGAGGAGTAAGGCCTGCCGGTCATGATGCAGATTTCGAGGGCATGAAGGAGCCGTTTCGGATTCCGGAGGTCCGCCACGGCAAAGTATTCCGGGTCGAGTTTTTTGAGTGCAATCCGCAGTGATTCAATTCCTTCCGCTTCGTACCGGCCAATCAGTCCGGCGCGGATTTGCGGGTCGACTACCGGCAGGTCGTCGATTCCGTAACAGACGGCGTCGATGTACATCATCGACCCACCGGCCATGATTACCACCTGGTGATCGCGGAAGAGCCCGCCGAGGAGGGCGATGGCTTCCTCTTCATACCGGCTGGCGTTGTAATAATCGTGGATCGAAAGGTTGCCGATGAAATGGTGCTTGACCTGCGCCAGCTCCTCCCGGGAGGGAACCGCCGTGCCAATGCGCATCTCCCGATACATCTGCCGGGAATCGGCCGACACGATTTCCGTACGGAAGTGGCGGGCAACCTCCAGACTGAGCGCGGTCTTTCCAACCGCGGTAGGACCGGTAACTACGACCAGAAGGGATGGGTTCATCAATATTTTGCTTTGACGGGCAAAAATAGTGATTTATGTGGAATGCTTCTGAAAAAGGGAGAAGGGAGACCTGCAGCGGCAAAATAGAGTGCAATGGCGAATGCGGTTGGGAGAAGGATAAAAAAAAACTGTCCGACAGTTCAACCTGCAGGACAGTAAAGCTTTTTAGTGAACCGGATGATTCCGGGGGAAAGGTTAAAGGACGTATTCCTCCATTTCCCCGAAAATCTCGTAATAGTCGGCAAGGACGCCATAGTTGGAATCACTCTTCTTGTTTTTCCTTTTTTCTGAAGTTTCGAAGAGATCTTCCGTCATGACATCGTCAAGCACCTGAACGGGTTTCTCACCACGGCTCAGGCTGACTACAGGTTCCATGAGACTCTTTTCCATAATCGTTCCAGTTAGTTCCAGGTTTAAATATCTGTCATTCATCAAATCAAACATATAAAGGATAAGTTTTCTGTCAGGGGTTATCATTTCACCGATGAGGGTGTTGCGCATGCAGAAAAAGAGCGGATTTCCGGTGCCGGGATCCAGTTCGGAGATTTCGATCCGCGCCCTTTTTTTGGGAACAGGGATAATAAAGGAGGCCAGGTGGTAAGGCTGGAAGCCCAGGGAATTCTGAAGCGCCAGATGAAGGTCGGCAAAGGTATGGTGGGCTCCTATCGAAACCTCAGGTTGAAACCTCCGGGACTCCTGGCAACTGCATTTGAACTGATAAATCATAACCCTATCCCTTTAACGGGATCAAATTTATAAAGCTTTTTCCGGATAATCCAACAGTCCGGAAGTGGCAAAGGGAATATACCCCGTATGATCAATTTATCAAATGTTACATAAAAAAGTACAATATATAGTTCTATAAATCTAATAATGAATTGATAACGGACATCATTTCATGGCGTAATTTTGAACCTCCTGTTTGTATAACGGAAGTGGTAAAAAATGTTAAATCTTTTGAGGGATGCTTTTGGGGGATCTTTCCGGCTTTTTCCGTGCGCACGGATCATTCAATTGAAAGGAGTGGTATATTTGTGGGACAGGGTCATCGTCGTCCTTTCCGGTAAAAAAGTTTTTCCATGCGATTTGTTCCCTTTCTGGCTGAGAACATCAGGCTTTCGCTCGATTCGGTCCGTTCGAATCTTCTCAGGTCGGTACTGACGGTACTCATCATTGCGGTGGGGATCACGGCGCTGGTGGGGATTCTGACGGCCATTGATTCCATCAAGCGGTCGATCACCCGGGAGTTCACATTCATGGGAGCCAACACTTTTACCATCACGAGCCGGGGTATGAGGGCCCAGGTGGGAAGCCAGCAGTACCGGACGCGCAATTATTCCTACATTTCGTTTCAGCAGGCCAACCTGTTCAGGGAGAGGTATCTCTTTCCCGCGGAGGTTTCCATTTCGGTGTATGCCACGGGGATGGGGGTTGTGAAGTATGGGTCTCAAAAGAGCAATCCCAATGTGTCGGTACAGGGGGTGGATGAGAACTACCTGTCGGCTGCGGGGTATGAAGTGGAGAAGGGCCGGAATTTCAGTGCCGGGGAGATCACGGGTGCCCGTCCGGTGGCGCTGATCGGGAAGCGGCTGGAGAGTTTGCTGTTTCCGGCGGGGGAGTCGCCGCTGGGAAAGGTGATCAGCATCGGAAGCGGGAAATACAGTGTGATCGGGGTGTTGAAGTCCAAAACCAGTGGTTTCGGGGGTGGGGGTGACCTGGCTTGTTTTCTTCCCTACACCAATGTGCGGGTTTTCTTTTCGCGGCCGGCCATGAATTTCAATATTCAGGTAAAGCCAGCCACGGTGAGTCTGGTGGAAGCGGCCCTCGGGGAGGCGGAGTCCACCTTCCGGATTGTCAGGGGGCTTGCCCCGGCGGATGAGGCTGATTTCAACATCGACAAAAGCGACAACATCGCGAAGATGTTGCTCGACAACATTAAAAACATTACCCTGGTGGCCACGCTGATCGGGATCATCACCCTGGCAGGTGCAGCCATCGGACTGATGAACATCATGCTGGTGTCGGTCACCGAGCGGACGCGGGAGATCGGGGTCCGGAAGGCCCTGGGTGCCAAATCGGCCACCATCCGGCAGCAGTTCCTTATTGAGGCGATTGTGATCGGTCAGTTGGGAGGGGCGTTGGGTATCGTGCTGGGAATCGGGATGGGCAACCTGGTGTCGCTGATGGTGGGGAGCACTTTTGTGATCCCCTGGCTTTGGATTATTATGGGGGTGGTGCTCTGTTTCGGGGTGGGATTGCTCTCCGGGTACTACCCCGCGCTTAAGGCCTCGAGACTCGATCCGATCGAAGCTCTGCGTTACGAATAAAAAAAGGGGCGATTCTCGCCCCTTTAATTATGTTAACCTTTTTGTGATTATTTCACGGAATTCATGTATTCGATGAGTTCGACCACTTTGGTGGAGTATCCCCATTCGTTGTCGTACCATGCGACCACTTTCACGAAGTTGTCGTTGAGGCCGATCCCTGCGCCTGCGTCGAAGATGGAGGTTCTGGAGTCGCCGAGGAAGTCGGTTGACACCACTGCGTCTTCGGTATATCCGAGGATTCCTTTCAGTTCACCTTCGGAGGCTGCTTTCATGGCGGCGCAGACTTCGGCGTAGGGAGCGCCTTTTTCGAGGCGGCAGGTCAGGTCGACGACCGACACGTTGGGGGTGGGAACGCGGAAGGCCATTCCGGTCAATTTGCCCTTGAGGGAGGGGATGACCTTGGTGACTGCCTTGGCAGCGCCGGTAGAGGAGGGGATGATGTTCTGTCCTGCTCCGCGTCCGCCTCTCCAGTCTTTCTTTGAAGGTCCGTCAACCGTTTTCTGGGTGGCGGTGGTGGCGTGGACGGTGGTCATAAGGCCTTCGACGATGCCGAAATTGTCGTGCAGTACTTTCACAACCGGGGCCAGACAGTTGGTGGTGCAGCTGGCGTTCGATACGAAGTTCATGTCGTTGGTGTAGGTTTTGTGGTTCACACCCATCACGAACATCGGGGTGTCGTCTTTGGAAGGAGCCGACATCACCACTTTTTTGGCGCCTGCGTCGAGGTGGCCCTGGCATTTTGCCTTGTCGAGGAACAATCCGGTGGATTCCACCACGTATTCGGCACCTACCTCATCCCATTTCAGAAGGGCGGGTTCGGTGGCCGCGGTGACCCTGATCTTTTTGCCGTTTACCACGAGCATTCCGTCTTCCACACTAACCGTACCCTTGAACTGGCCGTGGGTGGAGTCGTACTTCAGCATATAGGCGATGTAATCGACATCGAGCAGGTCGTTGATTCCTACCACTTCAATGTTTTCTTTCGTCATGGCTACCCGGAAGACCAATCTTCCGATGCGCCCGAAACCGTTGATACCAATTTTTATTTTCGACATAATGAACCAATTAATTGTTGATTGTTAGCACTATTTTCTTTTCCCGCCACGCGGTTATTTTTCATATACAAAGTAAACACTAATATTTAATTTGGTCTGCATCAAAGGGATACTTTTCCGCGAAAAAAATATTCCGTTAATATT
>CAYYJE010000091.1:0-12082 GCA_964472165.1 uncultured Prolixibacteraceae bacterium
ATAATGCTCCAGGTAGCCGCATCGTAAACATCAATGGGGAATTCAGTCCGGTTTCGGATGGCTTCAACGAACTCCAACATGCAAAGATAATCACTGCCGCCATGTCCTGTTTGTATGGCTAAGTCACCGAATTTTTTCCAAAGCGGATGATCGAATTTCTCCAGGTATTTGTCGGTATCTTCCCACTGACCGGATTTCGGGCTAAGGTCTTCGAGGTATATTTTATTCAGGGTGCCCGAATAAATTCCTCTTGTGCCCTGTATCCTGTAAATAAAATCAACCGGTCGAGGGCTCAGTGAATCGTAATATAATGTGACGGTTATCCCCATCGAAGTCTGAATAAGAGAACAATTAACATCTCCGGCCTTATAGTCAGCCCTGGCGCCGGGGCTGTCGGGACCATACTTTTTCTCGGAATAATGCTTCAACCCGAGTGACCTGCTGCTCATGGAAACCAGGTATTCGAAACGGTTTCCCCGGTTAATATTGATCCACTGGGAAACCGGACCAATGGCATGCGTAGGGTAACGGTTTCCCGTATTGTTGAGATATCGTTCATGCGCCCTCCATAGCAATTCACCACCAGAACCAATAGTTGCATACCGGACATCATGCTGATAGCCTGTTTCGGCGTGGGTTAGTTCCCCAAACATCCCCTGTCTGACCATGTTCAGGACCATCATCACATTGCGCATATAGGTGTAATTCTCCATGAGCATACACTGCATGCCTGTTTTTTCTGCCGTTTCGACAAGTTCCCAGGCTTCATCATGACCATCGCAGGCAGGCATTTCCGTCCCGCCATACTTACCCCCTTTCATTGCTGCTACCATCACCGGGGTATGTAAATTCCAGGGTGTTGCCGTAAAAACAGCATCGAGGTTGTTCATCTCTGCCACTTTCCTGTAATCTTCAGGTCCGGTAAAACCTTTAGGCCTGGCCTGTCCTGCTTTTTCGACCAGGCTTTGTGCCTGCTCCACCCTTTCGGGAACAATATCACAGACAGCCGGTATCTCCACCCCTTCAAGCACCAATGCATTTTTGAGCATCGCCATCCCCCTGCTACCAACACCGACAAACCCGATGCGGACAGGACGGCCCGGGAAAGTAGGAGAGACCATGTTTTTAAAACCGGAAGCGGCTACAAATAAACCGGCCCCTGCCGTGGATTTAATGAAACCACGGCGGTTCATCGAATGGCCAGAAAGATTTTCTTCTTGAGTCATAACATGTTGATTTTCATAAAATAGTTCGATTTCAATCAGATTCACCCAATTTCAATTTTCTGCGGCTTACGGTTTTTCCATGCTCCCCGGGTAAAATCGGGAAAGTCTACCGGACGGCTTTTGTTGCCGACAGATTCATTGGTCAGTTTGGTAATAATGCTCCAGGTCACAGTATCGTACACATCGATCGGGGTGTCGGTACCCTGACGTATCGCCTCCACAAAATCATAAAAACACAAATAATCACTGCCTCCGTGCCCGGAATCAGCCGCCAGTTGACCATGCTTCCTCCAAAGGGGATGATCGTATTTTCCCTGATAGCCCGCTATTTCTTCCCATTGATGGGATTTGGGACTTAATTCTTCAATGCATATTTTGTTCAGCGTTCCGGAATAAATTCCTTTTGTGCCTTGAATGCGGTAAATCCAATCGACGGGACGGGGGTTCTTTGTGTCGTAATACAAAGTAACCGTGATGCCGTCATGGGTTTGAATAAGGGAAGTGTTGACATCGCCCTGGGCATACTTCATTGTTGCACCGGGGTGGTCAGCTCCGAATTTTTTCGCCGCATAGTAATTTTGTCCCCGCGCACGGCTACTCATCGATACCAGGTACTCAAACCGGTTTCCCCGGTTGATATTCAACCATTTGGCCACCGGACCTATGGCATGGGTTGGGTAAGGATTTCCGTTGGTTCTAACATTTGCCGCCCGCCATAACAACTCCCCGTTGGGACCGAAACTCGCATAGCGTGAATCATGTTGATAACCACATTCGCAATGCGTAAGGTCTCCGAATAACCCCTGCTGAGCCATGACCTGTATCATCATTACGTTTCGCATGTATGCATAATTTTCCATCAGCATACAGGCTTTGCCGGTTTTCTCAGCTGTTTCGACAAGTTCCCAGGCATCCTCATATTCGCTGCATGCAGGCATTTCGGTCCCGCCGTATTTTCCACCCCGCATGGTAGCAAGCATTACCGGGGTATGAAGTTCGAAGGGAGTGGCCGTATAAATGGCATCCAGATCTGCCTGATCTGCCATTTTTTTATAGTCTTCGGGGCCCGTGTACCCTTTGGGTTTGGGCATACCGGCATTTTCTACAAGCCGTTGCGCACGTTCAACTTTCTCCGGAACAATATCACAAACAGCTTTGATCTCGACTCCGCTTAAGGAGAGGGCAACTTTTAACATGGCCGTACCTCTTCCTCCCACCCCCACAAAGCCGATTCGAACCGGGCGGTCAGATGAACAGGCGGTCACGGTGCCGGTCAATCCCGCCGCCGCAAAATATAGGCCTGCACCAACTCCGGCCTTGATAAAATCTCTGCGGCCTTTCCCTTTTCCTAATGTTTCCATAAAACTCTTTTAAGTATTGGACAAATCCCAGAATTTCTCAAGCGATGCATACAAATGGATGTATTTTGAATAGACCTTGCCATACAAGAGGTAATTCGATGGATCAGGCTGGAATACCCTCAGTTTCTTAACCGAAGTTTGGCAGGCTGATTCAATATCCCTGAAGATCCCCGTTCCCACACTGGCCAGCAGGCAGGCCCCCATAACCGAATTTTCGCCATTTTTCAGGGTTACAACGGGCAATCCAGTCACATCAGCCAAAATTTGGTTCCACAATTTGCTTTTGGAAGCTCCTCCCTGAATATGGATGACCTTCACATGAATACCCTTGTCGTTCATTACTTCAAGGTTTCGCCGTATCATAAAAGAAACGGATTCAATGATGGCTCTGACGAAATGACCTTTGTGCATGCCCATGGTAATCCCGGCCCACACTCCTTTCACATCCAGGTTGAATTCAGGTGACCCGGTTCCCATCAGATGAGGAAGCATGATAAGCCCTTCAGATCCGGCAGGTACTTCTTCTGCCAGGTTAATCAATAAATCGTAACTGTCCAGTCCATTGCGTTCAGCTTCCTGAATTTCAACCTGACCAAACATATCTTTGAACCATTTCAAAACCATCCCGGCAGTCTGCCCATAAGGCAATAAAAAATAGAGTCCATCAAGGGCATGGCACTGGCAGGGCAAATTCATGGAACAGTCATAAACAGGTTGGTCCAGTGCAATACACATGGCCATCGATGCACCGATAGTAAGAGTGGCATCCCCCGGACATATATTGCCCGAACCAATTGCTCCTGCAGGATGGTCATATGCTCCGGCCACACAAAGGGTTTCGCTGCTCATCCCCGTTGCAAGTGCCGCTTCCGGCGTCAGGTTACCTATTATAGTTCCCGACCTGACCAATGCCGGCAATTGATTTTCGGTAATATCAAGGAAGTGGAGCATTTCGGGCCACCATATTTTTTCTGAAATATTAAAGTACAAGGTTGAGGAAGAAAGAGAGTGTTCTGTGAAATATTTACGTGTCATTTTAAAGATCAGGAAATCTTCAACCAACAAGAATTTACTGACCCTCTCAAAGATCTGAGATTCATGTTTTTTCATCCAGAGAATCCGGGTGGCAGGCCAAAGTGGTAAAACTTCCGGTTGCCCGGTTACCTCCATGATCCGCTGTTCCCCGAACTGCTTTTTAAGCTCCTTAGCTTCCTCCACCGATCGGTTATCCAACCACACAATGGCCTTTCGCAGGGGTTTGCCATCTCCATCGACAGGAATCAGGGTTTCTGCCTGACTGGAGAAAGCCAATCCTTCAATTGTCAGGGGATCCACTTCCGATTTTACAATGAGCTCCTGAATGATCTGGCAGGTAACCTCCCAGTAAATCTCCGCATCAAGCTCACAAATCCCGCCTTCGCCGGTATCAAGGGTGTATTCCTGACGGGCAAATGCCACAATTTCACCCCGACTGTCCATAATCATTCCCTTGATCGAGGTGGTCCCAACATCTATACCAATTACAAACGAAGGCTTTTCCCGGTCCATTTTAGTCTTCTATTGCGTATTTTTCAATTACACTGTCGACAGATATCCCGAATTTCACCACGTCGCACAAAGCCCGCTGAAAACTGACAGGATCAGGAACCTGTATGGCATTTCTCCCGAAAACTACTCCTCTGGCCCCGTCTCTGATTTCACTTGCAGCAAGTTGTAAGGCTTCTATTTGTGTAGGTTTTTTCTCAGCACCCAACCCAAAAACCGGAACAGGACAACTTTCAGTTACTTTCTTGAAATCATGGGTATAGAAGGTCTTGATCAAATCGCATCCCAGCTCACTCAGAATCCTGCAACTGATATAGACTTGTTCATGCATTTGTTCAGCTGAAATTGTTCCGGAATGCGTCGGAAAATATTCTCCAATTACCGGAATACCCAGTTTATCAGCGGCATTGACCAAACGGCTGTATATGGCCACATTATTGGTATCGTTCGCTTCATCTCCCGTTTGCAGGGTCAGTGAAACCAGCACTGCTTCCGCACCATTGGACACAGCCTCTTCAACTGTCTGCGCCAAAACGGTATATGCGCTGTTATATTCCCAATGGAAACAGTAAACAGAACTCCAGTTCAGCCTTACTATAGGCATCGGGGCACCCTTGTAATTGAAGACCGGGCGAAGCTGCTTCAGCATACCCGGGCTTAATAATACCCCATCGATGCAGGAATCGATTTGCTCAGCCGTTTTCTTCAAGTTGATCATGCCGGGAATCGGACCATCAAACATGCCATGGTCGATGGCCACAATTACTGCATTGTTACTCTTATTGAATAATTTTTCAATTCTCAAATTCTTCCCATTCATATTTAAAGTATTAACTGCGTTTAATATCAAAGGAACTTGCGATTTGTCTTTTACTTGTTTAAACGGATACCAACTGCCCCTCCCGGATGAATGAGGGAAAATTGTTCCAGTTGATACCCCGTTTCTTCCATGATGGCAGCCAGCATGGCATCGAAAACAGCCACAGTTGCAATAAAACTTGAAGTAGCCATCACATTGAATTTGTCACTTTCCTTCTCAATTTGTAAAGCGACAACTATTTGGGACTGTTTGGCCAGGGGTGATTCCAGATTCTCGGTAACTCCAATTAGTACGGCTTCCTTTTTATTGCAGACATCAATAATCGGGAGAAGTTCTGCTGTTTTTCCTCCCCGCGACACCATAACCACTGCATCACCTTTCTTAATGCAGCCCATTCCACCGTGAACAGCTTCCGCAGGAGAAAGAAACTGTGCAGTGCGTTCGATGCAGCACAACGAGTGGGCAAACTTTTTGGCTGCTATGCCGGAAGAACCACTGGCACAAGTGATAATTTTCGCACAGGAGCTCAAATAATCGACCGCTTTCCCAAACCTTTCCGTATCCAAATAATCCACAATGTCACCGATTGCCTTGCTCTCGATACGTAGCGACTCTTTTGCCAATTGCAATGAGATCTCTTTCATAAATATGCAGAACTATTTATTTGACAGGACGAAATTCCGAGACACTTCATTCTGAAAAGCAGGTATTTCAATTAATTCTTCCATGACTGTTTCAACGTTATCGGTGTAGACAAATACGCTTGTCGGGACATCGGTTTTGCCTTTCATTTGGACGCTGACTCTTCCTGATTTTCTATCGCAAACCGCATTTTGGATTTCAGAAGTCTGGAATGCCCGCAAAATCTTTAAGGCCTCATCGGTCGTAAGCAACATAGGATTGTAGACCGAAATTCCCCCACTGATTTTATTGAATATCTGATCCCAGTTTTCCGGTTCGACATTATAGATGTAATCGGTTTCGTGGGTAAAGAGCACTGCAAGCGCTTTTGCTTCCAAACCTCTGGAGATGATTTTCACACCTCTTTCAGCAGTTGCCTCCACATCATTGTCTGGTTTCCATTCATATCCTGTAATGTCATTGATGGAAGAGGAGAAATCAAAAAATTCCCTGCCCGCCAAATTTCGGAAGCCTGCATTATAGGCTGCCCGGGAGGTCATCGCATTTTCCTTTTCTTTTCCTACCACAGGCTCTTCACTTAATCTGAAAGGTGCAGTCCGAATGGGTTGCTCTCCCTTTTTGAGACTATATTCCGGAGTTTGCTGTTCCCATGATTTATCAACTTCCCTGATGCCCACAATGTCAATTCCCCAATTATCCTGAATATGAGGTATCATGTCGGCATTAATCTCCCCCCAGTGAGGTACCAGATATTTCCCCATCGGAAGAGCCGTTTCACGGTACCAATCATCCACCGACTTCATAATTTTCCGTGAAATTTCCGGGGAATATGGTTTTTGATTGTTGTGATCGAAATATACAAATTCATCATAATACTCCGACAAATAAGGAATGGCATTGGGATACCAGTATTGGGGTACAAAATGGGTTTTTGCCATTTGATGTGCATAATAAGGTTTATACACACTGACAATGGTCTCTATATCAGACTCTTTCCGCGGAGGCCTGCCAAATGCATGCGGAGTTCCTGTAGCCAACCCGGCAGGCAGCAGTTCTTTTAACTCATTGATACCCTCAGGCGTTATGTTGTATATGAACAGTCCCATCCATGGTTTAAATCCATATTTGTTCGCCGTTTTTACCCAATGGAAAGGACTCACATCCCACTGCTGACGACCTGATCCCACGACATCATCAACCCTCATGGTGGTAAGAGGCGGCAATGCCTGCATCACAAAGGGTTTTCTCGCGGCCCAGACAATCGACTTCCAGAGACAGTCATCCAATCCACCCAAAGGGCCTAAAATGGAATAGTACATCCAGTCCTGACTGGTCCACTGTGCGATTCTGCCTTTTTGTGGGTTGCCGACCACCAGCAGCGGGTAATCGTTTCCGGTAATGATGGCCTGCCCTCCGGTGAGTGACATTTTTGGAATGGACATGTACCCAAACAGTTCCTTTGTTTCGCCCGGATTGTGATACCCAGTGATGTAATGTATTTCATCTGAAAAACGGAGTGCCCCGACATCAGGGTCCTTTTCAAGGCCTTCAGTTGATGGGGTCAAAAAAATCGCCGGCACAAGCGGGTCAAAACTCAGAATACCAGTCCCTTCAGACTGACATTGAGTCAGGTAATCTTCCAGCGACGCGGTTAATCCGGTTGCAATACCTGAATGACCGACAATGACCAGGGCCAGATCGTTTGTTCCCGAAGGGATTTCTTCTGAGGCAAGATCAACCGTCGTAAATTTCACACCGAAGTTATTCAGATAGGGAATCACTTTTTCAACAGCAACCGACTTTTCCGGCGTGTTTGAATTAACCAGCAAAATCACATCCGAAGCGTTGACAGCTTCATTATTATTACATCCCGGTATAAGGGAAAGAAAGAAAGCTGCAGATAATAAAACAGTTAACAGCCGCAGCTTTTTATTGGAATTTGGCTGACCAACCCACTTTTTAAGGTTTATTTTCATTTCTGATGGTTTTAATTTGTTCGTTTGTTTATCGCTTATTCTTCGTCGTTTCGGTTTTACTTTTCAGAATATTCCACAAATGATTTTCAAACTGGCCGATCTCGGTATAAGGTTTTTGTTGGTAACTGTTAATTTTTGTCATTACCAGGTTGTATTCCGGGATGACGACACAAAACTGTCCCCCGTTGCCACTCATATACCAGAGGGTTTTCCCTCCTTCACCGGGTTTCCCCCGCCAGGTTAAACCATATTTCGATCCTGACCGTTGATCGGGTAAGGCATCAGGACTCGTACTCATTACCGGAATTGGAATTGGCATCCTTGCTTCTGAGGTGTATTCCGACGGAAGGATTTGCTCCCCTTTCCATTTTCCGTTGTTGAGATACAGGTACCCAACACGTGCCAGGTCTCGTGCCGACCAGTTGGAGAAGGCATAACCACCCACCACTTTTACTTCGTTTCCATTGGCACAGGTAACCACCGAATTGTGATGCCCCCATTTCATCGTATCCTGAGTCCGAAGAGGGATTAAAACCCTTTCTTTCAATACCTCTCCAAGATCTTTGCAATAAATGTACGTCAGGGCTGTCACAAGCTGATGACAATGATCGTTGTGGTATCGGCTTTCAATGCCGGGTTTCATATAATCGGGATCGTAATATCTTCCCTTTGTAATCGTAGATTTTATCCCTGAACTGGCAGTAAGGAGATGGCGGAAAGTGATTTCCCGGGTGTAGGGGCCTACCTCAAAATCAGGATAGTAGTCCCTTACTTGTGCATCCAGTTCAGAAATAAGTCCGTCCTTCAGTGCCAGACCCAGTACAACACTTGTGATTGTTTTTGTGATGGATTGCACTTCAAAAAGCTGATCTGCTGTGCCCCCGTAATTCCATTCGGCCACCAGTTTCCCGTTGAGTATCATGACTCCGTTAGCCTGCGCCTTCCGCATCAGGGAATCGATTCGGGATAAGCTTCCGGGATCCAATTCAGACTTTCCCCTACCAGTCCTGCTCCATTCCTCTTCCGGAAATTCCGGTTTCACCGTTTCCTTGCGGAGAATACTACAAGCCCCGGCCAGAATCAACAGAATGAATAACCATTGTAAGCTCTTCATTTTTGCTGGGCGTAATCTATAGTTTAAACTGCGGTACTTTTAACCATTCCCCATTCTTCATAGCCGACTGGTGAGCGACAATTCCTCCAACTGTCAGGTTAAGCGACATTGCAATGTCCACCAGGGGTTTCCGGTTCTGCAGAATTGAAGTAATAAACTCATCGGTCAGCCGTCCGTGAGAACCGCCGTGACCCCCAGCTGGAACATCTGGAGGGAGTGGTGGGCGGGTTATATCCGGAAGGTTTTTTTCAACCCCATCGTATTTTTCATAAAATGATCCCTTCGTTCCCCTAACCCTTCCGGTTTCCGAGCCGTAACCACTTCCCATTGTATCGGCACTTCTTGCCATGCGGGCCATTCCTCCTTCACTGGTGTGGTAAAATGCAATTTCAGTTGCAAAAGGATTCTTGTACACATTGTTGTTAACCGAATACCTTTCCATGTCACCGGGCCTCCCTAAGCAAGATACTTCAAGGAAACTACCTCCAGTAACTCCCACATAATAAGCATCGGAATGCGTAGGATACCATTGAGGTGGCATACCATTCCGCCAGTTTTTGAACGAATCAATCCCTTTTTCCGAATAATGCCAGTATTCACCTTCGGCATAGACAATTTTACCGAAACCACCGGCATTGTAAATCTGGCGCATGGCATAATGATTCTCACGGAACATGGAGGTTTCAAACATCATATATTTGAGTCCGGTCCGTTTGACGGTTTCAAAAAGCATTTCAGCATCTTCAAGTGAACCAAATACGGCAGGTACAGCACTGGCCACATGTTTCCCATGATTCAGCACCTCAATACAATGCCGGGCATGGCTCGGAGCATCGGTGGCCACAAACACAGCTTCAATGCGGTCGTCTTTCACCAATTCTTCAAGGGAAGGATAGGTTTTTTTGCAGTTGGTCACTTCAGCAAGTTGGACACACCGTTCAGGGATCAGGTCACTGACTGCCACAACCTCCACATTGGGATGGTTCTGAAAACCAAAAGCAGCAGCGAATTTGCTGACCCCATACCCTACCAAACCCACCCGGACCTTTCGGTCTGAAACCGGTACCCAGATTTTCGAATTCACGGCTTCACTTCCCGTATCTTCAAAACCCTGAATCAGAGGAGTAACTATCTTCTTTCCTGTTGAGCATGAAAGAGCATGAAGTCCTACAACACCAGCCCCTACCCCCATACCGGCCACCTTTAAAAACTTACGCCTGTTAACCGAATGATCGATTGAATATTTTTCCATTTTGTGAATTGTTGATTGTTATGGTTTCAGTACCTGATTTATCCTGCCAGATGCAGAGACCGCAGGCTAAGCCAATTATTCGGACCAGTTTGCGTTTTTCAAAGCAAAGTTTTGATTAATATGTTATTACACTTACACCTTCCTCGCGGTACATTTGCAGTATGCTAGGATCTATCTTGTTGTCAGTTACCAGGAAGTCGATCAGTGATAACCCGGAGTAGTTGTAGTAGGATGGTTTTTCAATCTTTGAAGAATCACACAACAAATAGACCTTTTCAGCATACTCAGCCATTCTGTGTGTAATGGATGCCTCTTTTTCGTTGTGACAACTCAATCCCTCCGAAAGCTTGACCCCTCCTGCACCAATAAAAGCCTTGTCAGCTTTGTAACGGGCCAGCAATTCCTGAGTTGTCGGACCATATAAGGCTTTACGGGTATTATCCAGTTCCCCCCCAATTAAATGAACACGAATATGCGGGGAGGGCATCAATTCTGAGACCACCGGCAACGAGTTTGTAATCACTCTCAAACGCTTAAAACGATGGAGAAACTTAGCCAGAAGGAAAACTGTAGTACCACAATCCATGTAAATGGTATCCCCTTCCTCTATCAAAGTAGAGGCAATTTTGCAAATCTCAGTCTTCTGCTCTTTATTTTGTTTCAATCCTTTGTCAAAACCAAATAATTCAGAGATCGTAGTTTGCTTTACTGCCCCACCGTGAATCCGCTTTAACACCCCTTTTTTTTCAAGCAGGGCAAGATCCCTTCTTGCTGTGATTTCAGAAACCTGACAACCCGATACAATTTCATGAATGGAAATGGCCTCGTTCGATTCAAGTAATTTAATAATGACCCTCTTTCGATGCTCCTGGTTCATGGATTAGGTATTGATCGTTTATGATTGTTTATGCAAATATAATCATTTTTTATCATTCTCAAAATTTTTTTACCTGATTTTTTTACGTTTTTTAGATTTTTTCGTGGACTAACTACAGCATAATCACAATAAATCCCGGCTCTCCACCCAGAAAATGTGCAGAAAGGGCAAGTACAACAAGGATGTATGACCTTATTTAATCTGCTTTTTCACAATTCGGTGCAGGTCATCACCCTTTAAATCCTGATCCGTAATATTATTAGGAGGAAAAGTAGTTCGATCCTAAAAATTTTCATCATATATCGATCACATTCGATCAATATTATATTTACTGTATAAAAAGCCGTGTTCCTCCGCAGAGTTCAGTAGTCACTGCTGCTCTGCTGCATAACTTTATCGCACCTGATTTTTCCTGATCGGCCCATCGGCTCCCCATTTCACCGGAATATTGGAGAGGTACCAGGTTTTTCCATTGTCGTTATTCCCCTGGAAAAACAGCCGGGTATCCCCCTCCGGGTCCTGAAAGATATGAGGGTGCCCCGATTCACTTGAATTCCACTCTCCCGGATTGCCATTCTTTAAAAACGGATCCTCAGAGACTCTTTCCCAATTGATGCCATCGTCGCTGACGGCTACCCCCACCTGCTGTGGTTCATTGTTGTATGCACCCGCATAAAACATGTACAACCTGCCATTTTTCTCAATTACCGAAGGAGCCTCAATACAGTTCTTCTCCCAGGGCAATTCAGGTTTCAGAATTGAGCCACCGACTGACAGATGGGTCCAGTTTTCCCTGTTGAAATTGGCGGTGCCGGGAGCACTGGCCACCCCGAGGAGCTGAATTTTGAAATCCGGCGTCCGGGTTGCAAAGTAGAGATAATTAATCCCCTTAAAGTTGACTACTTCCACATCAATGGCCCTCCCGCAGTTCCATTCCCCATCGGGATGGAAAATGGGATTTGTTTCATCCCGGGTAAAATAGGTCCCGTCGGCCGACCAGGCATGACAGATGGCATCCTTCTCCCTGTTGCCATAGGTCTGGTAAAAAAGGTGAACCTTGTCTCCGATGACCAGCGCACAGGGAGCACCTATCCCCTTCGATTCATAAACGGCCGATGAATCGGTATTTACATCCCCGATCCGGGTCCAGTTGATCAGGTCGGAACTTTCTGCGATTCCAATACCCAAACCGTGCGAAACATTGTTCCCGTCGGTATAGGGTTTTACGGAATAGTACATCAGATAACGGTCCTGAAAGGCGATCACATG
>CAYYJE010000092.1:0-11685 GCA_964472165.1 uncultured Prolixibacteraceae bacterium
CGCCGGATAAAGGTTTACCCTGAACCGGTAATATCCTGATTGCGTATTCAGTTCGTTGATTTTCGCCGCATAGGAAATTGGCCCATCCTTAAGATATTGATCCAGTAAATCATTTGCATTGTCACAACTTGTAAAAAATGTCAATAAAATTGTTCCAATAAATATATATTTTCTCATAGTTATATCTTAAACTTATTATAACATTTTATTCACTACTATTACTTAATATCTCCGAACATCTGAAATTCATTAATAGTATAATAAGGTATAGTTGGATTGTATGACTCCATTAACTGTAACCTCATATAACGAAATACTTCAGTTGTACGCGCATTGGGATTTACATTGTCTTCACTGATAGAATATTCTTGATTTTCGTTAAAATACGTAATCTCCTCAGGCGTTAAACTATCCCGATTCACGGGTTCTTTTCCAACATACTCTCCAATTAAAGTCCAGGTATCAGGGAATTTTGCCCATCTTTCATTATTCGCATCATTCGTTCCCCATATCCTCCAACGTTTTGGACTACTTCTGTTATACGTATACGTAATGGTAGGACGAGGATATATTATAACCCGGCTTAATATCACATTCATGTTCAAATCATACGTAGCGTATACATCCTGGACCAATATTCGATTTGCAGGGTCTGGATCCGAGAGATTCTTTACAAATTTATAACAATAAAAAAGAGTCCCTGTTTTCACTCCATTGAAGATTGTTTGAGGAGCATTTCCTGTGCCATGGCAATTCCCGTCGTTTTGAATTCCAGTTGCCGGATTAACTCCATAAATACTATAATCGCGACTATTACCATAAAAAGTGGGATTAAAAAAGGTAACGGCTTTTACTTTGGTATAATCGATAGCCTGTTCACTGTATGGAGTTATAAATGTAACCAAGGTATCGGACCTGTTCCCCCATTTGTCAGAAATTGAAAAACCGAACTTTTTCTCTACTGAAGGATATGGCCTGATATAGGCCAGGGTTTTCACCGAATCTGTGGTGTAGATTGTCTTTCTGGGATCTTCCACAAATGAAACAACCCCTTTCTGTAAAGTATCTTCAGTTAAAACATGAATGGCAAACTGATGGGCACCCAGGTTTTGCCAGTTTACTTTCACTCCGCCAAACGCAGGTTCCACACTCATACTTTGTAAGGCAATTTCAATGGGTGACAACAACGGGGCCGCTTTCACCACAGTGATATCTGACTTATTTCCGCTTGAGTCAATACAGATTAATTCCACAGTCACTTCATTGGTTCCGGTCAATCCTTCAACCAGGATTGAAGAGCTGTAACGTGAGACTTTAAATTCCATCTTCTCTCCTTGCTTATTGAGGTAAGAAGCCACGATCTGTTCAATATCCGGATTTCCTTTGGGAAGCGAAAAGCGGATCTCCAGGCCACCCGATTGCGGTATGACCTCATTGACGGTGATTTTTTCAGGTTTTACTGAACTGGTCTTGATCTGTTCAATACCCAGATAAGATTCTGTACAGGCAAACAGCAGCAATGCACCGATCAGCGCAATCTGCAAATTACTTATATGTTTTTTCATATTCATATTTTTCAAAAGTTTACAATTATCACCATCCCGGATTTTGAACAAGATTGGGATTTTGCAGCATTGAATTGGTCCGGATAGGCATCAGATAATCTTTCATGGAAAACCTGGGAATTAACAATACCCGGATATTGTAGAAATCCTGCTTGTTTTCTCCCTCTTTATTCCAGCCTAAAATGGGCTTATTGAACATTTCCTCCGCCATTAACCATCTTCTCACATCATAGTAGAAATGTCCTTCAAATGCCAGCTCATTTAAACGTTCCTGCCTGATAATATCCCTTAAACCGTTGATGTTACCCGGTTTGGTTTTAAAATTGCCCATCGCATATTTATTCCAACTGTCGACCACACCTTCCATGCCGGCCCTTGCCCTGATCTGATCCAGATAAAAATAGGCATTTTGACCTTTTGAATCCGCTTTTCCGGGACCTCCAACCTCATTGAGGCATTCTGCCAACAACAAGTACATATCAGCCAACCGGATTATTGGAAAAGAATAGTTCTGATTGATTAAAGTAACCCTGGTTTCAGTGTAAGTGGTTCTTAAATGGCTTAGTTTTTTCGCCAGGTAGCCCGAAAATGGGTAACCTCCATAAGCTTCCGAATGTTTATATCCACTGCCGTAATGTCTCATCATGTTAGGGAATGATGCCTGTGTCAGGCTCACTTCCCTTCCCTCCCAGATTCCTCCGTCAAATCCAACCGATGCATAAAAACGCAATGAACGGTTGAAGTGCAGGATTGCAGTCTCTTGTCCTTTTTTGATGAAGTATTTCTGGTGCACTGCATCCGGAAGTTGTGTCTTATACCGGTTTTTATACCAACCTTTGTTTTCCCACTCCTCATCTTCATTTATGGGTATACCATTTGAAGAATAAAAGTATTCCACGACATTCAATGTCGGTGCATGACGTTGTCCAATATCTGATCCTCCAGAACCTGCCAGATTGAACCATTCGTCATTGCTCAGCATGGTGCTCCATCTTTGCAGCTTGGTGGTGCTTTCATTGGTCGCCCATATTACTTCGGAATTCCAGGGTTCTGTAACTGCCTGCCGGAGGCTTACCATGGCCTTGGTGGTATCATTGATATTGGTCATATTAATACCCCTGATTGCATTGTTCCCCCCGTCAGTGGTAATCAAAATGGTTGCACCGTCTTCTTCTGCCGAACGACAAGCCTCGTCACAAGCCATCAATGCCCGCTCCCAACGCACCTTGCTGTCTCCGGCGGGAAAGAGTTCAATACCCCTTTTGTCTTTAAATCCGCTGTAGTAATTGTTGTTGTTAAAAAGAGGACTGGCAGCCAGCACCAGGGTTTTTGCCTTGATAGACAAGGCGATGGTTTTGGTAAATCTGCCATACTCACTGACCACATCCAATTCATTGATCGACGGAAGATTTTCGATGGCTGCATCCAGCGTATTCGCAATATAATCCACCACTTCGTCAACCGGTTCCCGGTAAAGGTTGACTTCATCTCCCTTTGAAGAAACAGGTATCACCTGATCGATGATCGGAATTGGACCGTAAAGCCGCAGGAGATAAAAGTGCAAATATGCCTTTATGGCCATTGCCTCGGCAATCCACTGAGCCCTGAGAGGCTCTTCCAAATCCCTTGGGCCACCATCTTCGACCCGGATATTCTCCAGGAAAACATTACAATGACGGATTCCCTGCCAAATGTTTTTATCCGCGCCGTTTTGGCCGTCCCAAAAATTACTGTAGGGATTTACCACGTTATTTCCTTTCAGAAAACTCATCATCGTCGCCGGAGGGCCTGAAGAGAGACCACCGCCGGTATTCCTTTCGGAATAAATGATGTCACCCCCCCCGCTTAGTCCCAGCGCATATCCGGGATCTGCGGAACTGGGAAGACTGCCGTAACAGGTGAAAAGATACTTCTCCGCATTGTATTTATCCTTAAATGCATCTTTCAGCTCAGGTTTGTCATCAGGCAGAATATCCAGAAATTCATTGCACCCTATGACCGGAAACATCAGGATGAAAACCAGTAAATATTGTATTTTTTTCATAATAATGATTTTTAAGATTAGAAGTTAATCTGGAGGCCAATGTTAAATACCCGCTGGATGGGGTATGCCAGTCCGTTTCCACCCATCTCCGGATCCCATAACTTAAAATCAGAGAAGGTGAGTAAATTCGTTCCACTCGCGTAAACCCGGGGGCTGAGCCCTTTTATATCAGGAATTTTATACCCCATTTCGACTGATTTTAACCGCAGGAAGCTTGCCGAACGCATCCAGTAATTGCTGTTAACAAAGTTGTTGTTGTTCCCGTAAGCAGCCGATCCGGTATCCGGAGAAAGACGGGGCCAGCTTGCATAGATGTCCCTGTCGGTTTCAGTCCAAACACTCTCCGCAATAAAATTCAACATAGCCCGGTTACCCTTTTGACCTCCCGAGGTCACTTCAACAAATGGTGCCATTGCCCTTGCATTCAGGAAAAAAGAATAACGGGATGAGCCTTGAAGAAATACGGAGATGTCAAAATCCTTATACCCCATGGAACCCCCCAATCCGTACTGAATTTCAGGATTTGTGGGATAACCCATGGGTACAATGTCATACTCATTGATCACTCCGTCCCCGTTGATATCCCGGTATTTAATGTCACCTGCCTGATAATCCCCACCTGAACTGCTGACCTGCTGTTTCGGAGAATTGAGTACTTCATTGTCGTCGATAAATAAACGTTCTGCCACATATCCCCTGGTTTGTCCGACTTTTTGTCCTACCACAGATCTCCAGGGAGCAATTCCCGAATAGTCCAGTTCATCGTATTTTGTGATTTCAGACGTACCATATGTAAAGTTACCCCTTACAATGTACCACAATGAATTGGCAAATGCCCTGGTGTAATCCAGTGTCAAATCAACACCTTTTCCAACTGCTTCCCCATAATTGGTTCTGACACCGGCAGTCAGACCGGTTGTGGAAGGAATATCGGGACGAAGCTGGACGATGTTGGTCCGGTTCTCATGGTAGAACTCGGCCTGAAATGTCAGGTCGTTGTTCAAAAGACCCAACTCAATTGCCAGATTGGTCTTGTAGGAGACTTCCCAGGTGATATTCGGATTGGCATACCGCGATATCCCGATCGTGGGACGACTGAAGGTCAGATAGGGATCTTTTCCGAAATAACCGGCCCTGGGTCCGTCAAGATTCACATTCGAGGTGAAAAAGAAACGGTCCTCATCGGAAACGATCACGTCATTCCCCACCAAACCATAGGTAGCCCTGACTTTAAACTTGGGTACGATCTCTTTCATTGAAGTCCAGAATGGTTCGTTCGAAACCTGCCACCCTGCTCCTACCGAAGGGAAAAATCCCCACCGGTGTTTGGGATCGAATCGCTCGGAACCGTTCATTCCGAAATTAAACTCGGCAAAATAAGTCTGATTGAAACCATAGGTGAAACGTCCGGCAAATGAAATATTTCTTGAAGGGAGCGAAGAGTCTAAATTTACCGGACTTCCATCCAGAATCTCCTTGAATGATCCGACAATAAGTCCGCCCACATCGTGAACTTCATTAAACTTGCGGTTGTACAAAACAGCCCCCTCCCCGTAACCGGTGGATCTGACCGACTTGCTACCCGCTGCATAATCAATGTAATCGGAACCCCCTTCAGGATTCAATGAAGCCAATTCAAACGGGAATTCAGAATTTGCCGGATCATAGGTTCCTTTGATGTATTGGTAATAAAAAGGGCGGTAGTTGCGTACAATGTTGAATCCCGAATAACGGGTAATGCTGCCAATAAAGCGGGCGCTTAATCCCTTCGTAATACTATTCAGGTTCTGATGCAGTTCCAGTTGAGTCAGTAGGGTATTATTGCTAACGTCCTCATATCCTCTCATTATATCAGCGTAAGGATTGATATAGGCTGGAGACCCCATCCCGTATTCGTTGTCGGAATAGTTGCCGAAACGAATCCGGTCTACAAATTGGGTGGCCGCATCTGCAGCATAATAAGCCGGAAAAAGCACCGGATTGGCCAACAACGATTTTCCGTAGGTATTTGCACCCCCGCTTCCGAATTCCCCGATCGGACCGGTATAATCTTCAAAATTCGCACTTACCCTGACCTTGGCTTCCAATGTCCTGGTCAAATTGAGATTCACATTGGACCGTACAGAATATTTTTTCAGATTGATATTGGTATTAAACGGATTTGCGCGATCAACCTGCAAAATACCATTGTCCTGTGAAAAAGAGCCGGCCAAATAATAGGTTGCAGCATTTCCCCCACCGGTAAGATTGATATTGGCTCTTTGGTTCATCGAGTAATTCTTTGTGAGCATATCCAACCAATCGACTGCAGGATACACATATTCATTCCGGTTCGGATCTTTTGTCATTTCAATTTTACTCTGTGGATAGGTAAGCTCCCCATGACGCGTCATACTGGCAATATTGGAATATTCCATGAAAGTAATCGGATCTGCCACATCAACCTGTGTGGTAGGAGCCGACAGCGAAGTTTCATACCGGAACTGCACTTTGACCTCGCCTTTTTCTCCTTCCTTGGTAGTTACCAGAACCACCCCGTTTGCTCCTCTTGCGCCATACAATGCAGTCGCAGATGCATCCTTTAAAATGGAAAAACTGGCAATGTCATCGGGATTAAGTCTCGACAAATCCTTCGAGGTCATTTCAATATTGTCGATCAGGATAAGCGGTTTGGTCAAACCACTGCCAAAAGAGGTCACACTGCGAACGAAAAACTGTCCATCCTCTTCGCCGGGGGCACCCGTTGTCTGGTAGGATATCAATCCGGCCATTTTTCCAGCAAGGGCAGTTGTCAGATTACTCGACGGAACTTTCAGATCCTTCGTATTGACCGTTGTAATAGAGGAGATTACACTTTCCTTGGCCTGTTTTCCAAATGCAACGACTACGGCCTCCTCCAACATTTCGGTGATTTCCGTCAGCCTTACATTGATTACCTTGCTCTGACCTACTTTAATGGTTTGCGGCTCATAACCGATAAATGAAAATACCAGTTCATTCCCTTCATTGACCAATAATTCATACACCCCGTTAAGATTGGTAGCCGTTCCAATCGACGTACCTGCGATTACAACATTTGCTCCCGGAATTGGGGCATCGTTGAATGCATCGGTAACCTGCCCGGTAACCATGATGCTTTTGGTTTGCTGGGCAGAAATCTCTGATGTAACAAACAGGAGAAGCAAAATAACCGGGGAAATGAACCGGACTATCCTGCCTGATTGCGCGATGTGATTATTCCACAAATTACTTAGCATATAATTCATATTTTCAGTTTGTTAAGTTACGATATATCAAAACTAATTTGCCCTGGCAGAATTCAAAATGAGCTGCACGAATTTTCCGGTTCGTGCAAATGATGAAAAATTAACAAAACAATTCATATGTTTCGATTGGTTCATTATCTGCTTCTAAAACTTTCGTTTCAATTTCACTTTTTGTCTTTTTTTCAATTTTGCAAATTTATTATTATTCCAATACGAAGTGCTCAATCAGCGCATTTTTTTCAAAGAAGTATGGAAAGGAGCCAGATAAGTAGTTAAAGATAAGAACATTTAAATCACCAAAGAGGGAGTAAACAGCCCTGCAAAGCTCCGGGGAAAACTGGGGAAGCCGGGAAAACGCTGAAATTTGAAGTTTACGAATTATACAGGTTAAGCTTATAATTAATACGTTTGTTGCAAAAAAAGAAATATGAAAAAGATCCATTTGCCAGTTCTATTGGTCTTTATAGCCATTGTTGTTTCCTGTCAGCAAAGTTTTTACGGAAAAACCAACCCCGGAAATACCGCCGATGAAGCCGTTCAGGAAGCTGTTCAGACCATGAACCAGTTCAGAAAAACCTCTCCGTTATTATTAGATAATCAGAGACTGAATTTTTTAAATAAGTTTCAGACCTATTCCGACAGTTTGGAAAACACCACATTTAAAGAGTATCTGGCCAGTACCGGTGAGACCCCGGTCCAGATGGAAAACAGGATTCCCATACTCTATTTTTACCGGGAGGCTTTCGACAAAGTACTTGATGAGGTGAAAAACAGCAAAGTGAAGAAAGGGAATGCGCTGGTCTGGATGCTTTATAATATGGGATTTGTAGTCAAGACCCCTTCAGGTTGCTTCGGAATCGATATTGATCATCGCCTGGCGGAACAACTGGAACCTTATCTTGATTTCCTCTGTATCACGCACAACCACGGAGACCATTACAATGACAGGCTGATGGAGGCCATGACCAATCACGGCAAACCCGTGTTGTCAAATTTCTACAAAAAAAGCGGAGAATACGTTTCAACAGCACCGGCAAGTTATAAAATCGGGAATTTCACTATCCGTACCGATCTCTCAGACCATCTTGCCAATCCGGATTTTCCGGATTTTGTGACCGCCTTCCGTATTGACTGCGGCGAGGATGCCGGGGATTTTTCCTTGCTCCATTGCGGCGATTCAGGCTTCAATCCGGACCACTTCAAGAATGTTCAGGGACCCGTAAGCATGGTAGTTCTAAGGTGGGGAGCACCCAGGGAAAACAATATCCTGGGTACGGGCGAAGGACAGGTAAAACCCGGCTACGCTGTGTTATCCCATCTGATAGAATTAAGACATAGACCTTATCCGCATGGTCAGGCATCGATTACCAAAACCCTGGAGCATCTTCCTGCTGTGAAATGTGAAAATACCATTCTCCCATTCTGGGGGGAGAAGCTGAGGTGGGAAAACGGGAGAATGTATTAACGCCCGTTTTCAGAAATCCCACTCCACCGAGAACATGACAAACTGGTCGGTAAATGAAAAGTTCTTCTCGCCGGAAACCACATTGTTTTCAATCAAAAAGTGGGGAGCTTCTTTGGAGGCCTGCCGGTAGCGGGCCGACAGGTGCAGTTTGTTTTTCAGCATGGGTGCCGTCAGCACGACCCCCCAATAGCCGGTCACTGTCTCCGGAACATTGTACACAACCTTCCCGCCCTCTGAGAAGAAGTTCTTCATCTTCCCGGTTCCATATTCACCTGTGACCCAGAATGGATCGGTTTTAAACCCGATCTGAGGCTGGAAAACCACCTTGTATTCTCCCGGCTCTTCATCATGGTGAAGGGTCACATCGGGCTTAATGAAGAAATTGTTATTCCCTAACGGGAAAAAGGTCAGACTCAGGTTCCCCTGATACTGCCTGAATCCGTTGATCGTTCCGAAACCCGCGCTGAGGGAGGTGCTGAGCCAGGCAGACTCCTTGCTCACGCCCAGGGAGACCACATTGTCTCTTATTTCCAGATCAGTTTGACCCAGTGTATACTTTTCCGTCACCATGTCATAACTGAAAGGCAAATATTCATAGCCTTCGCCCCAGATATAACTCCCTGAAATATTAAAACCCCATCCTTTCAGCAGGTTGTACCTGGCATTCAGAAAATACTGGTATTGTTTGGTAGTGGGATCCCCGGCCGAGGGCGGTGGTATTACCCATGAATTGCTCTGGAGGACCCGGTCGATCTTCAGCAACCTGAATTCATGATTCAGGTTGATATGGGGAAAGAGATGATGACCCAGGGAGATCCCGTAATTTTCGCGGCTTTTCTCCACAATCCGGTAACTCTTGATTCCCCCCTCGCCGGGAAGTACCTCCTCCGTCAGGGCATCAAAATCCCTGTTCCTGGCAAGCGATCCGTCCACCGCAATCTCGTTCACTATCCCCTTTACCCGGGCAACCATCGCTTCACGCATACCCGGATTCATCTTCGAGGCAAGCAGGGAAGCCTCATCGTCGCGCCCCGAACCCGTCAACGCCTTGTAATAATAGTAATTCACAAGCGAATCACCGGGATTCACCTCCCACGATTTCTGCAGATGAGTGACCGCCTCACGGTATTTCTTCAGTTGATATGCAGCAACCCCTGCCTTGATCCTCAGGTTGTTGGAGTCGTACCCCCTTTTTAACAGCGAGTGCGATTGGTCGAGTAACTCACCCCAGCTTCTCTTTTCAAAAAGATGGTTGATCACCGAATCGGTATATTCACGGTAAGGCTGTGAGAAGGCAGTAACGGTCATGACCGTTAGTGTGATCAATGACAAAAGAACCCTGCGCATAATTATTACAATTATTGACCTGTTCATAATATATCCGGAACTTATGCTGATTGAGCTGGAATTTGATACTCCCCGTCACGCCTGTGGCAGGAGGAATTCGCTCGCCGGAATTCAAAAGTAGAAATTATTTCATTCAACAGTCTCTTCTATCTGAAATTCCGCCTTCATTGGTTGCCAATCCGGTGTCCCCGGGATTCTCATGCCGATTCTGAAAAACGCGACAACACCCTGGTGGCATAGGTTCCGGACACCGGAATATCGGGCACGGCTTCATGGTCGAGGACCAGAAAGATGCCATCCTGTTCTTTCCTCAGGATTTTAACCTTATCAAAGTTGACCACGGTGGAGCGGTTGCATCTTACCAGCGAAGTATGGGCGAAGCTGTTCTCGATGTTTTTCAGGGTGTTCCGGATCATGAAAGCGGCAATCTTCCCCTTGTCGAGGTAGTGCACCTTGATGTAGTTGTCGGCCGACTCAATCCAGAAGATCTGGTCACTTCGCACCGACAGCCTGAGTTCCTTTTTCTCATCCTTAAAGTTGAGCATCCGGTGAACGGGTGTTTCCGCCTCCGTTTTACTGCCGCTCAGGATCTCCAGTTTTCTGACCTTATCCCGGAGGGCGAAATAGAGCCAAAGAATGGAATAGGGCAACAAAAGCACCAGGGAAGTATTGATAAACGATTGCCGGAACATATCCCTGAAGGATCTCAGGTCATGGAGGATGATCCTTTCGAAAAGGGTATAAAACATGGCCATGGCCACCATTTCGGCCAGGATCCACCCGGCATACTGCCACATCAGGAGTCCGTTCCTGCGGCCATACCAGACCATCAGAACCCTGCTGACCACCACGACGAGCACACCGGTAAGGATGACCAGGCTGGAAAAGACAAAAAACATAAATTCGGAAACGGGAAACCAGTTTTGTGCGCCAAATGGCTGGTAGATGTTGATAAAGACCAGGGCAAACAGGGTGGTAAAGAATATCAGCCGGGTGATATTCCCTTTTTCGTACAGGTATTCCGGAATTTTCTGACTCATAAACTCCTGGCAGCGCTTTTACCGGTTCACTGGCGAACCGGATTCATGGTGTAAAAGTAACCTATTCTCCCCATTTTAAAAAACGCATCTTTCCCTCATTCGTCCCGTATTTGGCTCATTCATCCCTTCCTGACCCAAAATTCCCCCTTAACCGGGCATCCCTCCCATTTTTTTTGAGCTTCTCCATGCATGGCTTTCCTTTGCAGAACGGTTGTCTTCCGGAAGGAGAACCTTTATATGGAATTATGGAAACAGGAAAATTCTTACAATGGCCCAAAGGGTTGCTCACTACCATCAGAAATGGGTTGAGGGCGGACGTTGAAGGACGGGGATTCCGGGTTGAGGAGTTCGGCTTTGAATCGGCGGATTTGGAGGAGGCAACGGACGGGAAAAAAGAACCGTTGTCGCAGGAAGAACTGTTGTTGCACGATGCCGGAATTGCAGAAAACCGGCGGTTCACCTACCAGGTGTTTGTACCTGTGAAAAGAGGGGACGAAGGGAAGGCTATTCTCCTGCTTCACGGGTTGAATGAGCGGAACTGGGACAAATATCATCACTGGGCTGAATACCTGGCCCTGAATACCGGAAAACCTGTCATTCTCTTTCCCATCGCTTTCCACATGAACCGGGGACCTTCGGCCTGGCTGAATCCGAGAAGCATGCACCGGGTGGCCGAAAACCGCAGGAAGATGTCGGGCAATCCTGGTTCACTTACCTTTGCCAATGCAGTGCTCAGCGAGCGGCTGACGGAAGAGCCACTGAGGTTTTATCACAGTGGCAGGCAAACGATCCATGATATCAGTGCGCTCACCCGGCAAATCGGGAATGGAGATCATCCGCTTTTCCCATCCGGGACGACACTTGACCTGTTTGCCTATTCCATCGGCTCATTTCTGGCGGAAATTCTGCTGATGGCCAATCCCGGAAATCTCTTTTCATCCTCCAAACTCTTCATCTT
>CAYYJE010000093.1:0-11417 GCA_964472165.1 uncultured Prolixibacteraceae bacterium
TGTCTTTTTGTGCTGATCGACATCCGGCATCCTGCCCTGGAAGCCGACCTGGAATTTCTGAAATGGACCGGTGAAAACCAGGTTCCGTTTGCCATCATCTTCACCAAAAGCGACAAGCTGAAACCGGAAACGGTGGAGCCCGCCGTTGAAGAATACCGGAAAGTACTTGCCGAAATTTTTGAGCCTCTGCCGCCTCTTTTTGTCACTTCTTCAATGAATACAACCGGCAAACAGGAGATTCTTTCCTTTATCGGAAAGGTCAATGCTCAACGACTGTAGCAAGGAAGTTGACAAAAGTGATCTTGTGTAATTCTAAAATTTTAACTTTGTGACTGAAAAAGAGCAAGTAAAAGCATCGTTTATGGGAACCAAAAATCATCCGCTTAAAGTTTTTTCCTGCCGGAATTCGAGGTATCTCGCCCAGGAAATCTGCGACAGTCTGGGGGTTGAGTTGGGGATAAGCAGCTGTGCCGTTTTTTCTGATGGTGAATTTGAACCCTGTTTTGAAGAGACGATCCGGGGTTCACATGTGTTTATCGTCCAGTCCACACCGCCGCCTGCCGACAATATGATGGAGTTGTTGCTGATGATCGATGCAGCCAAACGGGCCAGCGCCTATAAGGTCATCGCGGTCATTCCCTATTTCGGGTATGCCCGCCAGGATCGCAAGGACAAGCCCCGGGTGTCGATCGGCGCCAAACTGATGGCCGATTTATTGTCGGCTGCGGGTGTCGACAGGGTGATCACCATGGATCTCCATGCCGACCAGATTCAGGGATTTTTCAATGTGCCCGTCGATCATCTTTTCGCCTCCGCACTCTTCATTCCATACATCCGGAACCTGGGTCTGAGGGATATCACCATTGCTTCTCCCGATGTGGGGGGAACCAAGCGGGCCAATACCTATGCCCGCCTTCTGGAATCCGACATGGTGATCTGCCATAAATCGCGTGCCAAGGCCAATGTGGTCGATTCCATGACCCTTATCGGGGAAGTGGCCGGCAAAGATGTGATCATCGTCGACGACATGATCGACACCGCCGGGACCATCTCGAAAGCTGCCCGGCTGATGCTGGAAAAGGGAGCCAACAGCGTCAGGGCCTTTGCTGCCCATGCCGTTCTCTCGGGTCCTGCCATTGAAAATATCGAAAATTCAGTGCTTGAAGAACTCTATTTTACCAACTCCCTGCCCCCGAAATCCACCTCATCCAAAATCAAATACATCTCTGTGGCCGATGCAATTGCGGAAGCCATCGGCAGGGTGTATAAAAATCAATCGATAAGTTCGTTATATTTCAAGTAATTGCTATATTTGCACCGCTTTTTTCAAAACGGCAGCTTCAGTTATGCATGCTGTTTGTCCCGGCTAAGCCGGGAAGAACTGAGTACCATAATTAATTAAAATTTTAAAATGAAGTCATTAGAAATTAAAGGAAAAGTCCGGGAAGTAACCGGAAAAAAAGATTCAAAGAAACTGCGCCAGGAAGAGTTGGTGCCCTGTGTGATTTACAGCGGAAAAGATCCGGTTCACTTTTTTGCACCGTTCAGTGAATTCCGCCCGCTGGTTTATACCCCTGATGTTTTCCAGGTCTTCGTCAACCTGGACGGAGATGTTCACCAGACCGTTTTGCAGGATATGCAATGGCACCCTGTGGAAGAAAAGCTTTTACATGCGGATTTCATGCGCATCACCGACGACAAACCGATCAGGATTGATCTTCCGCTTACCATCACCGGAACAGCCAAAGGGATCAAATCAGGGGGGAAACTGAAAGTGAACATTCGCAAGATCAAGGTGAAAGGATTTGTGAAGAACCTTCCCGACGCAATCACCGTCGATGTGACCGACCTTGACCTGAGCCAGAGCATAAAAGTGGGGGACCTGAGGTTCGAAGGAGTTGAATTCCTGGCACCCAAGACAAACGTCATTGCCACGATCACCGTAACCCGGGCATCAAAGGCTGCTGCAACCGCCGCTGAAAAACCAGGCAAGAAATAAAAATCTGACCCGTTGAAATACCTTGTTGCCGGTCTTGGCAATATCGGAAAAGAATACGACAACACCCGCCACAACGTTGGCTTTATGATATTGGATGCACTGGCTGGTGCATCCAATATTGTTTTTGAGGATCGTCGGTACGGATTTGTAGCGGAATACAAATTCAAAAGCAGGATTTTTGTGTTGTTGCGACCCACTACCTTTGTGAACCTGAGTGGCCGGGCTGTCAATTACTGGCTGAAAAAGGAGGATATCCCCCTGTCGAACCTGCTGGTGGTCTGCGACGACCTGGCCCTTCCCTTCGGAACCATCCGGGTGAAGGCCCAGGGAAGTGACGGCGGACACAATGGACTCCGCAATATCAATGAAGTACTGGGAACCCGGGAATACGCGCGGCTCAGGTTTGGCATCGGCGACAACTTCCACAAAGGGTACCAGGTTGACTATGTGTTGGGAAAGTGGACGAAAGAGGAGGAAAAGGGACTGCCTCCGCTAATCGACACCAGCATCGAAGTGATCAAAAGCTTTGGTACCCTCGGCATTGAACGCACCATGAATTTATATAACACAAAACCTGGTGGTAAAACCACCACCTCCCCCGCCTGAGGCAGTGTGGTTCATCCACCACCACCCCACACATTCGCTTTCCATGGCAAACCCGTCCCCTCCTGCCCGTAGGGATAGGAGGGGTGGCTCTCCGGAGGAGAGACGGAGTGGTCCTCCCTGTTGTTTGAAACACTGCCGTTGTGTATCTTTGCCGTTACTTTTGATATTATCATTTGAGTTATGCCCGATTTTCCCCGTATCGACAAATGGCTCTGGTCCGTCAGGATTTACCATACCCGCAGCCAGGCTGCCGAGGCGTGCCGCAAAGGACAGGTCATCATGGACGGTTTGCCCGTGAAGGCTTCCCGTGTGGTGAAACCCGGCGACATCGTCAAAGTCCGCTGGAATCCCATCTGGCGCAGCTACAAGGCACTGGAACCCCTTCACAACAGGGTAGGAGCCAAAGAGGTGCCGGCTTACATGGCAGATGTGACCCCCGCAGAGGAACTGGCCATCCTGGAAATGCACAAAATGGGCCAGTGGATTACCCGTGACAGGGGTACAGGCCGTCCCACCAAAAAGGATCGCCGCGATTTGGAGGATTATTTCGGACAGGAATAGAAAATATTTATAAGTAAATTGCATTATGGAACAAATAGAGAATAACAGTGAATATTATACCTGTCTGGCCAGAATCGAATCATTAATCGAAAAAGGTTTCGACATATTAAACGGAATGGAAACGGAAGAATTAGCACAACTTTCTGAAAAGGTAGAAATTTATGAAATCAAAAAATTTCCTATGCCGCTTAAACCTTCCGTTCCAGATATCCTGGGAAATATTATGAGGGAGAAGAGATTGAATCAATCTGAATTGTCAAAAATATTAGATGTTCCAGATTCTACTTTAAGTGGTATACTGAATGGAAAAAGAAGAATTAGCTTTGAATTTGCAAAAAAACTCCATTCCAAATTTAAGATTGACGGAAACCTGATCCTGGAAACTTTGTGATTTGAATACCCTGCCCCTATTGATTTTGTTTGACGGTTTCTGCAACCTCTGTGACCGGAGTGTACGTTTCATCATCCGGCACGACTCAAAGCGCCAATTTCGTTTTGTGGCACTCCAGTCCGAAGCCGGAATCTATATTAAGAAACATCTGAAAATCCCCCCGGAAACCGATTCGGTGATCCTGGTTGAAAACGGCCTGCTGTATTTTCAATCGGAGGCTTTCCTCAGAATAGCCAAACGGATGAGGTTCCCTTGGAACCTTGCCGTTGCAGGATGGATTGTTCCACGGTTTTTGAGAGATCATCTTTACAAGTGGATTGCCCGTAACCGGTTTAAATGGTTTGGCAAGCGCATTTATTGCCGGATCCCGGATAAGCATGAAAGGGAGCTTTTCCTTTCTGTGGATGATCTAAAGACGATCTTTTCTTCTTAACTGGTCTTCATTGCCCTTCTTGTAGATTTCTCCTCTGTTGATCTGGCGATTTGATGATTTGATGATTTGGCGATATAATGATTTGTCGATATAGTGATTTGGCGATATAATGATTTGTCGATTTGATGATTTGGCGATATAATGATTTATCGATTTGATGATTTGACGATTTATCGATTTTTAAACAAATCAGCAAATCAATCAATCAACAAGTCGACAAATGGGTTCCTCAACCTTATTTATTGGTCCTGTAGTCCCTGATCAGCGCCTCGGTCATCCAATTAGCCATGGCCTGGCGGTTGTCGGGATTGATGATCCGCTGCTGGTCGCGGCTGTGGTGGATGTTCCCCAGTTCAATGTAAACCGACACGGGCCGGGAGTTGGCCACCACATAGAGGTTGCGGTCCGACACCGTGCCGTGGTAGCCCCTGTCGGGCTGGTGCTTCCGGTATTTCTCCTCAAAAGTGTTCTTCATGAGCCTGGCGGTTTTCTCCCCGGCTTTGCTCCGCTTGTCGTGGTAAAAGAAAACGTCGATGTTTTTGTTGGTGCTCCGGGCGTCGACATGGACCGAGATCATCCGCTGAAACTGCCCCTTGTGCTTTATGGAAAGCCTGTTTACCGCATCGGTACGTTGCTTCAGCCTTGCCACCTGGTTAAGGGGGATCGTGAGATTGGGATAACAAACTTCATCCTTGTCGGCTTTAAGGTAGTTGTCGTCCCTGATGCCATCGTTGGGATCACGGGTGATGAAATAAACCGTGGCACCCTGCTCCAGGAGGTTTCTCCCAAGCCGGAGGATGACATCGTAGGCATATTCATCTTCACACAGCGAATTCCCCGCCCGTTTCCCCATGGCACCTGGATCAGGTCCCCCGTGTCCCGACTTCAGAAAAAATACCGCTCCCTTCAGGTTGCTGCTCCTGAGAGTGACCTTTTCGTACTTCGCACCAAAAATGGGATAGCTTCTGGTGGGTGCAGCAGGCTGGGCCTGGCCGGATTGCACGACCAGAAAAAACAACAGCAGGAGCAATCCGGTGATTTTTTGAGTCATCTGATTGCGAAAGTTGAACAAATTGTGAATCTTTGACATCTGTTTGATAAACGCAATTTTGCTAAAATAGTTTTTTCACCCGGATTCCGGGTTACCTTTACTCAATATATTCCGGAAGTGGACTTGATTTCCGGAACAAATGAACCAGCATCTGTATGAAAAGGAGTATTCGCATATTGTTGTCCGGCATTTCCGGAGTGTTGCTCACACTTCCCTGGCTTGGTTTTCCGGGGTGGATCCTCTTCGTGGCCTTTCTTCCGCTATGGCTTCTCGACGATTTTTTCGTCTCCCGGCAGGAGCATTTCAGGAGTGTCTCCTTCTGGGGCCACGCCTTTTTTGCTTTTGTGATCTGGAACGGCCTTACCACCTGGTGGATTCTTCATGCCACACCGGCGGGCGCCTTTGTGGCGGTTTTCCTCAACGCTTTCCTGATGTCGCTGGTTTTCTGGGTGGGACATGTGGCCCGGCGACAATCGGAGAACTCCCTGGGGTATCTGGCGCTGGTGGTTTTCTGGATCTCTTTTGAATATGCCCATTACCATTGGGAAATTGAATGGCCGTGGCTCACCCTGGGGAACGGTTTTGCCAACAATGTTTCTTTGATTCAGTGGTACTCCGCGACGGGGGTTTTCGGGGGTACCCTGTGGGTGCTGGTGGTCAGTATCCTGCTTTTCCGGTTTCTGAAAGCGCTGGCCACAGGCATGAAGTCAAGAACCAGGTTTGTGCGGGCACTGGGAACCCTTGCCTTGCTCCTGGTCCCGGTTATCGTGTCGCTGATTCTTTACCATCGCTATGAAGAAGCAGGCAAAAGCGCCGGAGTGCTGATCGTGCAGCCCAACATCGATCCCTATTCCGAGACGCACGATGTGGCAGCCGTCAACGAAAAAATGATGAAATTTATCCGGTTGACGGAGGCGAACCTGACACCGGAGGTCGAATATATTGTGGGACCCGAGACTGTCTTCGAGGAGAACTGGGATGAAGCGTTCCTGATGCGCTATCCTGCTTTTAACCAGCTCAGCCGGCTGACCCAAAACGGGGGATCCCGTTCCCTGGTGATCGGGGCTTCCACCTACCGGATTTACAAAGAGGGGGACGCGGTCTCCGAAACCGCCCGGCACTCTTCCGACGGACTGGTCTATGATGTGTACAATTCGGCCATATTTACGGACTCACTGGGAGGGTACCAGGTTTACCACAAGTCGATGCTGGTGCCGGGAGTTGAAAAGATGCCCTTCAAAAAATACCTGAAATTTCTGGATTCCTTCATCATCAACCTGGGCGGGACCACAGGGAGTCTCGGTGTGCAAAAGGAGGCTTCAAACTTTGTGACTCCCGGGGGGACCCTGATTGCACCCGCCATCTGTTACGAATCGGCTTTCGGCGGTTATATGGCCCAATTTGTGAGAAAGGGAGCGCACGTCATCTTCGTGATCACCAACGACGGGTGGTGGAAAAACACGCCCGGCTACCGCCAGCATTTCTCCTTCTCACGGTTAAGAGCCGTGGAAACCCGCCGGAGCATCGTGCGGGCTGCCAATACCGGAATTTCGGGATTTATCAGCCAGAGGGGCGATGTGGTGCAGCAGAGTGAGTGGTGGACCGAGGATGCACTACTGGCTTCGGTCCGTTTAAACGATGCACTCACGTTCTATGTGAAACATGGCGACTACATTGCACGGATATCACTCTTTATGGCTGGTTTACTGATTCTTAACCTGATCGCTACCCGGTTGAGAAAGGGCAAAAAAAATCCGCACTAACCCTGATTGTGTAAAACCCCGATTAACAGGATTTGAGTGCCCCAAAGTTCAAACGTCCAACGGTCCGAAGACTCATCCCGACTAAGTCGGGACTACCAGGCCTGTTTTTACTCCGGAAAGCTTGCTCGGTTCAATGTTTACTGTTGAGTTTACCAACGATAGAATTAATGCGGAAGTATTTTTGGTTTCAAGGAACGTCTTTCTCTTTTCAAATGTAGCTTTTAAATTTTAATCAACCAAATCTTTTGAAAATTTTAACAAGTCGTTAAGCCCTCATCGCTGCTTTTTATGCCCCCTTCTGATCGCAAAAAACTGTTTCCGGATGGCCAAGTGTATGATATTTATCACTATATTTCAGTAAGTAAAAATGGAAAATATTCCGGAGGTAAATTCTTCTTTATTTTAACCAAAAATCTTGCCGCGATGAAAAATTGGATCAGACTAGCCGGTTATTTCCTTGTGATGGCCGTTATGTTTTCATGTTCCACAAGGGAAGAATATGTATTGCCTGAGGATTCGGATCTGCAGCTCAAGCGGGCACAGTCCGGAGATGCCACGGACGACCGTTACATCGTGATGTTCCGGGATGATGTGACCGACCCTCAGGGTATGGCCGAGACGATGAAAAACCGTTATGGCTTCCGGAAGGGGCATGTGTATGAACATGTGTTCAAGGGATTTTCGGCCGCAATACCTGAACAGGCGATGGAAGGGCTGCGCCACAATCCCCATATTGCCCTGATCGAACCCGATCTGGTGATGACTACCTGTACGCAGACCCTGCCCACCGGGATCAGGAGGTTTGCCGCCGACCAGAATGAGGTGGTCCCCATTGACGAAATTGCTGATTCCCCCGATGTGGACGTGGCGGTTGTCGATACCGGTGTTGACAAGGAACATGCCGACCTCACTGTAGCCGGAGGAATCCGCTATTACCTGGGTTTTCTCTCCGACTCGAACTATGACGACGACAATGGCCACGGTTCGCATGTGGCCGGAACGATCGGCGCGAAAGACAACGACATAGGCGTAGTGGGGGTGTGCCCCGGCGCCCGCATCTGGGCGGTGAAGGTGCTGAACTCGAGGGGATCGGGATACCTCAGTGACATCATTGCCGGTTTAAACTGGGTTTCAGCAAGATCTGCCGATATTGAGGTGGTCAATATGAGTCTCGGCGGTACCGGTGGAAGCACGGCCTACCGGACTGCCATCCAGAGTTGTGTGGACAAGGGGATTGTGGTGGTGGTGGCAGCAGGAAACGATACCCGCGATGTATACGGAACCGACGGAAAATTCGGAACTACAGATGATATTGTACCGGCATCCTATCCCGAGGCAATGACCATCTCAGCCCTGGCGGATACCGACGGACAGCCGGGAGGAACGGGGAGTGCCTCCGGCTATGGTCCTGACGATTCCTTCGCTTCCTTCAGTAATTTCAGCAGGAGCGTGGTGGTGGACAATCCGGTCAAATCACCCGGCAATGCAATCGATCTGCTACTTCCGGGGGTAAGCATCCTTTCGTGTTACAAAGATGCCAACTATGCCACCATGAGCGGCACCAGCATGGCATCTCCCCATGGGGCAGGACTGGCAGCCCTATACATCGTGAAGAACGGCAGGGCTTCCGATGCCGATGGAGTGTATGCCATCCGCCAGGCATTGATTGATGGGGGAAAGTCGCAGACAAGTATCGACGGATTGAAAACCCTTAACGATCCCGATGGAAATTTGGAGAATCTCGGTTGGGCTGCCCTTACAGGAGGAACTGTTCCACCGGCCAATAAGCCTCCGGTGGCCATCTTCACGGCAGCCGCCTCGGGACTTACGGTGAACTTCACAGATAACAGCACCGACAGTGACGGGAGCATTGTGGCGTGGGCCTGGAGTTTCGGGGACGGAGGCACCTCCACTGCGCAAAATCCTGTCCATACATACGCTTCAGCGGGTACCAAAACGGTTACACTGACTGTCACCGATGACGAAGGTGCGACCGCCAATGTGACGAATAACGTGACGGTGACTGCCCCTTCGGGGGATATCGTTTTGAATGTAACCTGGGAAATCGTCAAAAACAAGATGCGGGTAACCCTCACCTGGACCGGAGGTAATGCACCTTATATCGTGAAGCGCAACGGAACAACGATCGCCACCGTCAGCACCATAACCTATACGAACAACCTGACGAAAAAGGGAACCTACACCTACCAGGTGTGTGATGCCAAGGGCTGTTCAGAAGAAAAGGTTGTGGTTTTCCAGTAAAATGGATTTTCTTTTGTAGAACAGGCCTGACCCTAGGACTTTTCTGTGATCCGGTGATTCAGTGATCCTGGGATTCTGTGATCCGGTGATCCGGTGATTCCGAGATCCTGTGATCCAGTGATTCGGTGATTCTGTGTTTCCGTGATATGCGACTACCCCTCGTTTGAAACGACGGGTGCCTGCATTTAATTCCACGAAGTACGAAAGACACGCTAAGAATGATAGAACAGTGCCCGGATTTTGCACTGTCCCGGGTTTTTATGGGGATTATAATCTATGGGCGGGGTCATCCAACTCGTCTTTAATTTCAAGTAGTTGGCAGAAAAGTCACTCCCTTTACTAATTTTTCCGGGTCTGAGTAAACCAGTGAATATACCGGCAGGGAGAAATACCATTCGAGAAATGCCTGTGCCGCACCGCGATTGCGGGGAATCCACGACAATTTCAGGAAGTCGTTCATCTTTTCCAGATTGGATTCCCGGGTAAGGCGGAAATCCACCATAGGATCGTATTGAACAAAAAAGATGGCCTTTGCCGGAATGGGGGAGAGGTCCCCGGCATTTCCGGTCAGCGGCAGATAGGTTTCGTAGCTCTCTTCCTCTGCGGCATCTACCATCTCCTTCTCCAGTGCCGGATACCATTTTGCAAGAATGGGGATGGCATTTTTCTTTACCGAGATTGCCGCCGGGAGCGGGTAGAGCAGGGATACTTTTTCAGGATCTGTTGAAGTCTTAAGTCTTAAGTCTTTAGTCTTTAATATCGCTTCGAACTGGCTAAACTCTTTAGAAGTCTTTAATCTTAAGTCTTTAGTCTTAAATGAGGTTTCGCCATAAATCTTATCCTCAACCTCAGCCTCAACCTTTATTTTGTCCTTGACCTCGACCTCAAACCATTTGTCGATTTGTTGATTTGATGATTTGTCGATTTGTTGATTTGATGATTTGTCGATTTGTTGATTTAATGATTTGTCGATTTGTTGATTTGATGATCTGTCGATTTGTTGATTTGATGATCTGTCGATTTGTTGATTTGATGATTTGATGATTTGTTGATTTAATGATTTGTCGATTTGTTGATTTGATGATCTGTCGATTTCTTCCTTAATCTTAACCTTAGCCTTAACCTCAACCTTATTTGGTACCTCCACCGGCAAAAAATCATCTGTCAGCACCCGGTACCCATGCGCCATCAGAATGGCTGCTACGGTACTTTTCCCCGATCCCGACTCCCCCACGAATACCATTCCCTCCGTCTCTCGGTCTCCCTGTCCCTTAGTCTCTTCGTCTCTTAGTCCCTCATTCCCTGAGTCCCTCCGTCCCTTCGTCTCTTTTACGACCGCGGCCGCATGAAAAACTCCCATCCACTCCTGCAGCTTTTTCCCGTGGAGCAGGTTGAGCAGTTCCGTATAGACCGTCCCGTGAAAATGCTCCCAGTCCTCTTCCGGAAATGACTGCACCTGTTCGCCATTAATCCCAATGCACCATTCACCCTTTCTGGAAAACAGTTCTATGGACTTCTTGTCCTCATTTGAAGTCTTAAGTCTTAAGTCTTTAGTCTTTAGTGGTGCTTTGAACCGGTTGTTGTTTGTTCCCTCATCCTTTTCCTTTTTAGATTGGATATCGGATAATGGATATTGATTATTGGATATTTCGTCCTCGACCTTGACCTCGACCTTGACCTCGACCTTTTCATTCTTAGATTGTTCGAACTGCTCAAACAGCGGCCTGAATGCCTCTTCCATCACCTCATCGCCATACCGGAAGAGGATAGTTTTTCCACCTATCCTGCAAAGATATTCTGAATGAATTCGTTTTAGTTCCGCTTCTTCTGCTTTAATCTTAGCCTCAACCTCAGCCTTATTAGGTTTTACGGTCTCCTTTTTAATCTTAACCTTAACCTCAGCCTTAAATAGCTTTTCAGTCTCCGATATGATTTCCCCTACGAACCTGACCGCTTCTTCCTGCGGAAGACCGTACCGTTCCGTACAGTTGTTTGCAATCGCCTGAGGTTCCTGTCCGGAAGCCCATTCTTCGAAGACAAAGAATGCCGGTTCTTTGAACTGGATAAACCGGTGAGGCCCCTCGAGCCACACCACCCAGGTATTTTCAACTACAATGTGACAATATCTTATACGGAAGTTCATGTCCATGCAAAGTTAAAAAACCTGCTGTAACACCAAGTGCTCTTTTTTTGTGATTCCGTGATCCGGTGATCCGGTGATCCTGTAAAATGGAACACGGATGGACACGGATCTGACGGATTCGCACGGAAAATTGCGGCTCGCAGGCTCGCCGGTAAATCGGACCACAGATGATCACAGATGAAACAGATTAGCACGGATTTAAACTCGA
>CAYYJE010000094.1:0-5351 GCA_964472165.1 uncultured Prolixibacteraceae bacterium
AATTCAATTGCAGGAGCTCTTCCCGTAGGTCATACCTGCCATTTCGATACAGAAGAAGAAAGAAAAAGAAAGGGACCTCATTTCTGAAGCCCCTTTTATCACCAAACATTTCCCGCGGAATACCAGTCTAATATTCTGACCTTCTGATATTCTAATCTTCTGATATTCCCCTGTCTCCTCGGTGAGACTCGAACTCACGACCCGCTGATTAAGAGTCAGCTGCTCTACCAACTGAGCTACGAAGAGGTTTTATCTGAAACCGGCGCAAAAATAAAGAAAAAAATATCTCATACAACCCGGATTCACAAATATTCTATAAAACAAAAGACAACAGCGCCAAAAATCCCGGGGTCCTTCCGTGCAACTGATTCTCATATTCTTCAGCCATATGGTGAACCCCACGCCTGATTGTTTGTTATGCTACTGAATATCACCAATCATCTGCATGATCATGGAAGAAACAGTTAACAGAAAGTTCTATCATCCCTCTTCAGGCGTCACCCTTCAGGCCAACGTCACGGAATATGAAAAAATGTACCGTTACTCGATTGAACACCGCGAAGAATTCTGGGCTCAGCAGGCGGAGTTCCTGCATTGGTTTAAAAAATGGGACCAGGTTCTTGATGCGTCGAATCCCCCATTTTACAAATGGTTTAAAGGAGGAAAAACCAACATCGTATACAATGCCATTGACCGTCATCTTCAGACTGCCGTAAGGAACAAACTGGCCCTGATCTGGGAGGGGGAACCCGGTGATGTCCGCACTTTTTCCTATCATGCCCTGAACAGGGAGGTAAGTCAGTTTGCCAACGTCCTGAAAAGCATGGGAGTCCGGAAAGGAGATGTGGTAACGATTTACATGCCACAGATTCCCGAGCAGATCTTTGCCATGCTTGCCTGTGCCAAAATCGGGGCAGCCCACAGCGTGGTATACGGGGGATTCAGCCACGAAGCACTGGCCGACCGCATCAACGATGCCAACAGCAGAGTGGTGGTTACCGCCGACGGGGGATACCGCCGTGGGAAAATCGTGGAAATGAAAAGCATCGTCAACAAAGCCATGGAACTCTCCCCCACCATGGAAATCTGCATTACGGTCAAACGGACCGGTCAGGAAGTTTACATGGAGAATGACCGCGATTACTGGTACCACGATCTCAAGGCACTGCCCATTGCCGGCTTTAAATGTGACACGGAACCCATGGATGCCGATGACATCCTGTTTCTGCTTTACACCTCAGGATCGACGGGGAAACCCAAAGCCCTGGTTCACACCCATGGCGGCTACAGTGTGTATACCTCCACCACCCACCGGATGGTTTTTGATCTGAAACCCGAGGACCGGTACTGGTGTGCCGCCGATCCGGGATGGATCACCGGGCACAGCTACATCGTTTACGGCCCACTTATCAACGGATCCACCACGATGTTGTACGAAGGGGCTCCCAACCACCCCTATCCCGACCGGTGGTGGAAGATCATCGACAAATACGGAATCAACATTTTATATACTTCTCCCACCGCTGTCAGGGGACTGATGCGGTTCGGGGAGTCGTGGCCCAACCGGAACGACCTGAGCAGTCTGAGGCTGCTGGGATCTGTGGGTGAGCCCATCAACCCGGAAGCCTGGAGATGGTACCACCGTTACATCGGCCATGAAAACTGTCCGGTGATGGATACCTGGTGGCAAACCGAAACCGGGGGGTTCATGATTACCCCCCTGCCCATCACGCCCCTGAAACCGGGATCTGCCACCAAACCCTTCTTCGGCAATGAAATCGCGGTTGTCGACGAAGAAGGCCACGAGGTCAAACCGGGCGAAGAGGGCAACCTGGTCATCCAGTCGCCATGGCCCGGGATGACGGCCGGCATCTACAGGGACCCGCAGCGTTTCATAGATACCTACTGGAAGAAATACAGCAGACAGGGCTGGTATTTTACCGGTGATTCCGCAAAAAAGGATGAAGACGGGTATTTCTGGATCATCGGCAGGACGGATGACGTCATCAAGGTAAGCGGCTACAGGCTGGGGACCGCGGAGATTGAAAGTGTGATGGTCACCCATCCTGCTGTGGCAGAGGCGGCAGCAGTGGCCATCCCGCATGTCCTCAAGGGCAATGCCATCCACATGTTTGTGATCCTGAAAAGGGGATTTGATCCCTCTCAGGAGTTGGAACAGGAACTGATCAGCCACATGGTCGTCCATCTGGGACCCATCGCACGTCCTGAAGAGGTAAAAATCGTGGAATCGCTGCCCAAAACCCGTAGCGGAAAAATCATGCGCAGGGTCCTGAAAGCCCGGCTCCAGGGCCTGCCCGAGGGTGATCTGAGCACCCTTGAGGAATAACCACATTAATAACAAAGATCACCCTACTATTCGGGGGATATTTTTATCTTTATCCAAAAACTGGATAAGATTATGAAATACCCTCTTCTGATAGAAAACGATCCATGGCTGACCCCATATGCCGACACGATACTCCGGAGGCTGGGTCAGGCAACCCGGAAACAAGAGTTGCTCACCCCTAAGAAATCCCTGGCTGACTTTGCCACCGGATACCTTTTCTTCGGGCTTCACCGCGATGACGAAGGGTGGGTAATCCGCGAATGGGCCCCCATGGCATCCATGATATACCTCATTGGAACTTTCAACAACTGGCAAATCGATGAAAATTACGGATTCAGCCCCACCAACCACGGGATTTGGGAGCTCCGCCTTTCCCCGGAGAAATTACACCACGGCGACCTCTATGCCCTGATGATGCATTGGCCCGGGGGATCGGGAAAACGAATTCCTGCATGGGCTGTCCGGACTGTCCAGGATGAAAAAACCTTTATTTTCAACGCCCAGGTATGGGCCCCGGAAACCCCCTACACCTGGGAACATCCTGATTTTCGCAGAAAAGAGGAACCTCTCCTGATCTATGAGGCTCATGTAGGCATGGCAGGAGAAGATGACCGGGTTCACACCTATCCTGAATTCAGGAAAGAAATGCTTCCGCGGATCAAAGCCAACGGCTATAACACGATCCAGCTGATGGCCATCCCCGAACACCCCTATTACGGCAGCTTCGGCTATCATGTTTCCAGCTTTTTCTCCCCCTCTTCCCGCTTCGGCACACCTGAAGAGCTGAAACAACTTATCGATGAAGCACACGCTATGGGAATCTCCGTGATCATGGATCTGGTTCACTCTCATGCGGTACGCAACGAAATTGAAGGACTCGGAAAATACGACGGCAGCCGGTACCAGTTTTTTCACGATGGGCCACGTGGCGAACACCCCGCATGGGATTCCTACTGCTTCAACTACAACAAAAATGAAGTGCTCCATTTCCTCCTGTCCAACATCAAATACTGGCTCGACGTATTTAAATTCGACGGTTTCCGTTTCGACGGCGTCACCAGTATGCTCTATCTGGACCATGGCCTCGGAAAAGCATTCACCAATTACAGCGATTACTTCGATGCCAACTGCGATGAAGAGGCGGTCACCTACTTTATACTGGCCAACCAACTCATCAAGGAGGTCAATCCCAATTCAATCTCGATTGCCGAAGATATGAGCGGCATGCCCGGACTTGCCGTACCGCTGGCCGACGGCGGAATGGGCTTCGATTTCCGCCTGTCGATGGGGGTCCCCGATTACTGGATTAAAACCATCAAGGAAAAGAAAGATGACGAGTGGCAAATGGGCGACATCTTTTACCAGCTCACTTCCAAACGGATGGATGAGAAGGTGGTGAGCTATTCCGAATCGCACGACCAGGCCCTGGTCGGCGACAAAACCATCATTTTCAGGCTTATCGACAAGGAGATGTATTTCAGCATGCGGAAAGACCAGCCCAACCTGATCGTTGAAAGGGGCATCGCCCTGCACAAAATGATCAGACTGGCCACCCTCTCCTGCGCCGGCGGGGCTTACCTGAATTTCATGGGCAATGAATTCGGACATCCCGAATGGATCGACTTCCCCCGCGAAGGGAACAACTGGTCGTATCGCCACGCCCGCAGAATCTGGAGTATCGCCACCAACCCGGAACTGAAATACCACTGGCTTCTCGATTTCGACCACGACATGATTGACCTCTTCCGCAAAAACACCATCCTGGGCATTCCTCCCGTCGACCTGATATGGGAAAAGAACGACGACCTGGTGCTGGCCTATCACCGCGGTCCATGGCTCTTCGTTTTTAACTTCAATCCCGTGCAGTCGTTCACCGATTATGGAATACCCCTTGGTGCAGGCAAATACCGTCCTGCCCTGAGTACCGACAACGGCCGTTACGGCGGACAGGACCGCATCGATGAGACACTTACCTATTACACCCTTCCCGTGGCCGGCCCCGACAGCCAGCATTACCTCCGGCTATACCTTCCGGCAAGGACAGCTGTCGTCCTGCTCCGTGAAGAAATCCGTAAAGTGAAATGACATGGTTCCTCTTACCACACCAGTAGGGGTGCCCCCTTTTCCATGGAAAACTGATTACAGCGCCAGCCACCTTTTTGTAGGCTCCTGTTTTGCAGAAAATATCGGAATCCGGTTGGAGGAGTTGAAATTCAACACCCTGATCAACCCTTTTGGAATCCTCTACAACCCCCTTTCCATCGCGGCTGCCCTGGAACGGTTGATTGAGGCAACCCCCTTTCAGTCCGGGGATCTCTTTTTTCACGGAGGTTTGTGGCACAGTTTCAGCCACCATGGCCGCTATTCGGGTATGAACCGGGATGAAACCCTTTCCACCATCAATTCGGATCTGGAAGCAGGATCTCTTTTTCTGAAAAAAGCAGACTTCCTGTTGCTCACCTTAGGGACCGCATGGGTTTACGAATTGAAATCCACGGGTAAGGTTGTCGCCAACTGTCACAAAGTACCGGCAAATGAGTTCAGGAGATACCGGCTTACAGTGGGCGACACCGTTCTGCAACTCAGGGAGACGTTGGAAAAACTCTGGGATTTCAATCCGGGAATCAAAGTCATATTGACGGTAAGCCCTGTGCGTCATATGAAAGACGGCGCAGCGGGGAATCAACTGAGCAAGGCAGTTCTGCTCCTGGCTGCCGATACCCTGGTCAGCGGATTCGGCAGCGGGAGATGCGGCTACTTCCCCTCCTATGAGATCATGATGGATGAATTGCGCGACTACCGCTTTTATGCCGACGACCTGCTTCATCCTTCGCCCCTCGCGATTGACTGCATCTGGGAAAAATTCAGAGATGCTTTTTTCCCGGAAGAAGTGGCAGTCGTCAGCCGGGAAATTACAATGATCAGAAAATCGGTGAACCACCGTCCTCTTTTCAGTGGCTCTCAGGAGTACCGGCAATTTCTGGATCACGCGCTTCAAAAAACT
>CAYYJE010000094.1:5451-11361 GCA_964472165.1 uncultured Prolixibacteraceae bacterium
TGCAATACCAGGAAATACCACGGATTACTGGTCTGTCCGGTCAATTCCCTCGACGGAGGGAAACACATGCTTCTGTCGGCGCTCGATGAAAGCATCTCCCTGAAAGGTTCTGTTTTTAACCTGGCAGTGAGGCGTTATCAGGGCGGATTTATGGAACCCAAAGGACACAAATATTTCCAGAAGTTTGATTTTGAGCGGATTCCAAAATTCACCTTCCGGGTAGGGAGTATGGTTCTGACAAAAGAAAGACTTCTGGTCGAAAAAGAACAGCAACTGCTGGTCCGTTATACCCTTGAAGAGGCGCCTGCACCCGTAATCATGCAATTCAGGCCGTTTCTGGCCTTCCGGGGCATTCACCAGCTCAGCAAAAGCAACCTTTACGCCCGGACCCATTACAATGAAGAGCCCAACGGGATAAGTCTTTGTCTGTATGACGGTTATCCAAGACTCTTTATGCAATTCAACCGGCAACCTGAATTTGTCGCAGCTCCCGACTGGCATTATAACATCGAATACATCAAGGAGAAAAGCAGAGGGTATGAGTATCTGGAAGACCTTTACACACCCGGGATTTTTGAAGTTCCCCTGAAAGAGGGGGAAAGTCTGGTTTTCTCAGCAGCCACTTTCCAGGCCAATCCGGCCACTTTCAAACAACGTTTCTCCAGGGAAGTAAGCAAACGGATCAACCGTGATTCATTCCTGGGTTGTCTGAAAAATGCAGCCAACCAGTTTATCCAGTACAAGGACGACACCGCGGTGGACATCCTTGCGGGGTATCCCTGGTACCAAAGCCTCAGCCGCGAGACTTTCGTAGCCCTGCCCGGACTCCGTGTCGCCCAGAGTGAGCGTAAACTGGCGCTGGAAGTACTGTCGACTTACCTGCCTTACCTCAAAAAAGGGCTGTTCCCAAAATCGATCGCTGACCTTACCCCCCGCTACGATTCGGCGGATACTTCACTCTGGTTCATCTGGACCTTGCATCAGATCCGGAAGCAGGGTTCCCGGTTCAGGGAATTCGGAACTCCGTTTTATAAGGCGGTGAAAGAGATTCTGGAGAATTACAGAACGGGGACATCCGTGGTGACCATGATGGAAAACGGATTGCTCTTTGCTGCCGAACAGGGCGCCGCCTTTACATGGATGGATGGCATGAGCGAAGGGAAACCGGTAACCCCGAGATACGGGAAACCGGTTGAACTTAATGCCCTGTGGTACAATGCTGTATGCTTTGCCTTTGAAATGGCCAGGAGTGAAAGGGATGAGGAGTTCCTGGAAAATTGGAAAGCACTGCCTGAAATGATTGAGGCTTCGTTTATGAAGGCATTCTGGGACGATGAAAAGGGGTACCTCGCCGATGTGGAAAACGGATTGTTCACCGACTGGTCGGTACGCCCCAACATGGTTATCGCGGCAGCAATGCCCTATACACCGCTCAACAGAGAGCAGCGCGAAAAAATTATCGGCATTGCCAAACATCAGCTGATGACTCCCAGGGGACTTCGCACACTCACTCCTACCGATCCGGCCTACAAGGGGAGTGTGGAAGGCGGCCCCGACCAGCGGGAAACGACCATCCACAACGGAGCTGCCTATCCCTGGCTTCTCCAGTTTTTTGCAGTAGCCTACCTCAGTATTTTCGGGAAAGGCGGAGTGGGTTACCTGAAAAAATTGCTACAGGGGTTTGAAGATGAAATGCCGGACCATTGCATCGGAACCCTTTCCGAAATGTACAACGGATCACCACCCCATACCGGCAAGGGCGCAATCTCCCAAGCCTGGAACGTTGCTGCCCTGCTCTATATCCACCAGCTCATTCTGGATACGGAAAATGAATAATTTGTCTAAGATCTTTTGATCTGATATCTTTTAATCTGGTATCTTTTAGCCTTTACATGAAAGTACTGATGTTCGGATGGGAATTTCCCCCACACATTTCCGGTGGACTGGGCACAGCCTGCTATGGGCTTACCAAAGGTCTTTCAGCACTCTCCGGCATCGAGGTAATTTTTGTAGTCCCCAAAGCCTGGGGGGATGAAGAGCCATCGGCCATGCAACTGATCGGGGCCAACGGGGTATCAGTAAACCGGCGTAAGATCGCCATTGAAAAGACCGGAATCCTTATGGAACAGGTGGAAGTCCGGTCGGAAATCATTCCCTATTGCTCTCCCGAAGAATTCTGGACTCAAAAAAGCCGGATATACCAAAAAGGGACCCGCTTTGTAGAGGTGAACAAAAATGGGAAAATTGACTTTACCGGATCATATGGTCCATCGTTATTCCGTGAAATCCGTTATTATGCACTTGTTGCAGACTTGATTGCCGCGGAACAGGAATTCGACCTGATCCATGCGCACGACTGGCTGGCCTATCCTGCCGGCATCGCTGCCCGGAATCAGTCCGGAAAGCCTCTCGTGATCCATGTGCATGCCACTGAATTTGACCGCTCGGGAGGGAATGTCAACCCAGTGGTTTATGCCATCGAACGCGAAGGCATGGAGCAGGCTGACCACATCATTGCCGTCAGCAACCTTACCCGGAATACTGTGATTGAAAAATATGGCATTGACCCGGGCAAGGTCACCACGGTATACAATGCCGTGGAACCCGTTTCCGAGGAAGAAAAAAAAGTAATCAAGAAAGGAATCACCGACCGGATCGTCACCTTTCTGGGAAGAATCACCTACCAGAAGGGACCTGAATTTTTCGTGGAAGCTGCCGGGCTGGTGCTTTCGAAGATGAAAAATGTCCGCTTTGTAATGGCCGGAAGCGGGGATATGATGGATGCCATGGTTGAGCATGCAGCCCGGCTGGGGATTACCGACAGGTTCCACTTCACCGGTTTCCTCAGGGGGGATGAGGTGTACAGGATGCTGCAGATCAGCGATGTATTTGTAATGCCTTCCGTGTCTGAACCTTTTGGCATCGTACCGCTGGAAGCCATGCTCTCCAATGTGCCGGTGATTATTTCGAGGCAGTCGGGCGTGGCTGAAATTCTCCACTATGTCATCAAAACCGACTTCTGGGACACCTTTGCCCTGGCCGACGCCATATACGGAATGCTGAATTATCCTGTACTGGCTCAACTGTTTATGCAGCATGGCAGGGAAGAGGCAGGAAATCTTCAATGGAAGAATTCAGCCGGTGAAGTGTATGCCATTTACGAAAAACTGTTGCAATCCACCCTTAGAAAAGAGGCCTGACATGAAATCAATCTGCTTGATATTCCAGATTCACCTGCCATACCGGTTCAAAAGATTCCGTTTTTTTGACATCGGAGCCGGTCAATCGTATTACGACGATTATGGCAATGAAACAGCGGTCCGCAAGGTGGCTACCCAATGCTTTCTTCCGGCCAATGCACTCTTCCTGAAGCATCTGCACCGGATGAACGGGAAACTGAAAATTGCCTTTTCCGTTTCAGGAATTACATTGGAGCAACTGGGGTTTTATGCTCCGGAGGTTGTGAATTCTTTCAGGGAACTGGCTGCCACGGGTTTGGTGGAGTTTTTGGGAGGTACCTATTCCCATTCACTCGCTTCCCTTCAATCCCCTGAGGCATTCAATGAAGAGGCCGGCCACCAGCAACAGGCCGTCAGGGAGCTTTCAGGCAATGAACCTGAGGTTTTCCTGAACACGGAAATGATTTATTCCGATGAAATCGGATCCAGAATTGCCGGCATGGGATTCAAAGGTGTGGTGGCTGAAGGGGCCAGGCACATTCTGGGATGGAAAAGCCCTGATTTCCTTTACTGCAACACCATAAACCCGCGAATGAAGGTCCTGATGCGCCATCAGAAGCTGAGTGATGACCTGGGCTCCCATTTTTCCGATCCGCACTGGCAGGGCTATCCGCTCACGGCCGACAAATACCTCTCCTGGATCAAAGCAACTGATGAAAGAGATGAAACGGTGAACATCTGTCTTGATTACGAGACCTTTGGGATATACCATGCCGAAGATTCCGGCATTTTCAGTTTCCTGGATCATTTTCTTTTCCTGGCATCCCAATCTCCTGAAATTGGTTTCCTGACACCGTCGGAAGTGATCGGCACTTTGCAGCCGGTATCACTGGTGAATGTTCCCAATCCGGTTTCATGGATCGAAGGAGAGCATGACACCACACTTTGGACGGGTAATGAATTGCAGAATGAGGCACTGGCAAAGTTATACAGACTTCTGCCGGCCGTTCAGCAGGTAAAGGATCCCGGATTAATACGGGATTGGCATGCCCTTCAGGGAAGTGATCATTTTGTCTTCATGTCGACCGCACCGGGAGTGCGGGCGTTGCATAACCGGAAAAATCCCTGGCATTCCCCTTTTGACGCCTTTATCAACTACATGAATATACTTAATGATTTCGGACTTCGGCTGGATGTGGATTACCCCAGGCCCGACTACCGGGAGGAGTATTACAGGCTCAAGAATAAGGTAGCGATGCTGCAGGCTGAAATCGACCAAAACCAGAATGAGATCAAAGGTTTGCGCATACGTGGAAAGTAGCAGCCCAGACCATTGAAAATTTCTCCTGAGTATTAAACTATTGGCAACAATTACCCTCCATCTGCAAAAAAATCATGCAGTTAAAAATTTTACCTCTATTTTTGCAGCCTGTATGATAGAGTAAAAATCACTATTATTGCAGGTTTAAAAATTGGAGAATAACTATGGAGAATAAGGAAGTGGTAAGATATATACAGCCTTCGTTTGTGGAGATGCCGCAGTGGAGGAAATTCATTGTGGAGTCTGATCTGCCTGAGCGCCTTTCACCCCTGCGGGAGTTGTCACGCAACCTCTGGTGGGTATGGAACAACGAAGCCCGTGATCTGTTTCAATATATCGACGGGAAAATATGGGAATCGTGTGAACACAATCCCATCATATTGCTTGAACAGGTCACTTATCAGCGTTTCCGGGAGCTGGAGAAAGATGTTGTCTTCACCCGGAAGATGGATACCACCTACGAAAAATTCAAAAATTACATGCAGGCACGGGAAGTGCTTGAGAAGCCGCAGATTGCCTATTTCAGCATGGAATACGGTCTTCACGACAGTTTAAAGATATTTTCGGGAGGTCTGGGGATCCTGGCCGGCGATTACCTAAAAGAAGCAAGTGATTCCAGGGTAAACCTCATTGGAGTCGGATTGCTGTACAGGTACGGTTATTTCCGGCAAGCCCTCAACATGCACGGGGAACAGCTGGCCAACTACATTCCCGAGCATTTTTCAAAAATTCCGGTTCAACCCACCTACGATCAAAACGGCAAATGGCTGACCATCGAAGTGGAATATCCGGGCCGTACACTCAGGGCGCATGTCTGGGAAGTATATGTAGGAGCTGTCAAACTTTATCTGCTGGATGCCGACACCGACATGAATCCTGATTATGACCGGAGTGTTACCCACAATTTATACGGGGGGGACAATGAAAACCGGCTGAAACAGGAGATTCTTCTGGGAATTGGAGGGATTCGACTTTTAAATGCCCTGGGTTACAAGCCCGACATTTACCATTGCAATGAAGGCCATGCAGCACTCATCGGAATTGAAAGAATTGCGGACCTGGTCCAGGAACATGGATTAACCTACGCCCAGGCCAAGGAAGTAGTTAGGGCTTCCACCCTTTTCACCACACACACCCCTGTGCCTGCCGGTCACGACTCTTTCCACAACAACCTGTTTCGTGCCTATATGGACCAGTACCCCGCCAAACTGGGTCTTTCATGGGACGAATTCGTGCTGCTCGGAAAAACCAAACCAGAAGAAGACCATTTCAACATGAGTTACCTGGCCAGCACCCTGTCGCACGGGATCAACGGCGTCAGCTGGCTGCACGGGCAGGTAAGCAAGAAAATCCTCAAAGATTTGTATCCGGGGTACCTCGAAGAAGAGATAGAAATCGGTTACGTGACCA
>CAYYJE010000095.1:0-11127 GCA_964472165.1 uncultured Prolixibacteraceae bacterium
CAATTCCGGAATTACGCGGATAGGCGATCACGAAATAGTGAAGAAGATCTTCTTCGTAGCTGAATTTACCCCCGAATTCATCATTTTCGGGTTGGTTTCCCGGCTGCATTTCATCGTTCCTGATTTCATCGTGGAGGTAACCCATTTCGACCAGTTTCTGGTAATCGGTCAGTGTGCTGTCTTCTATCAGGGTCAGGATTTCACGGGCAAGGAGGACGGGTTCAGCGTGGGGATAGTTCTGGATATAATTCCGCAAACCGTTCCCGAATTGCTGCATATCCGACTGTGTTCCTTCCGAAACAGTCCCGATGAAGTCGATTTTTGCCAGGAGCAGGCTGTCGGGTTCGAGCTTTTTCATGGTTTGGGTAGCCGGAATCACATCGCGGTACCGGCCTGATTTATACTCCCTGAACGCGTCCTGGTAAAGTCTGTTCAGACTGTCGGTACGCGCCTGCAGGTCATCGAAGAAGTTGGGATTCAGCAGGAATTGGGCATATTTGCTCTCCGGGAAACGGCTGATGATCAGGTTGCGGTATACCGCAGCTTTGGCAGCGTCGCCTATCAGTTCGTAAAGGTCGTACAATTCGAACCATACGGAGAGCAGATAGAGGTTGTCGGGGTAGCGCTGGTTCAGGTCTTCGTATGATCCGGCCGACCTGGGGTAATCGCTGAAATCGGATTTAAAGATTCGACCGGCATTGTAAAGTGCGTCCCTGATTTTGTCGTGCGAAAGAGCCATCAGGGAGTCGGTAAGGGGAAGATCCTGGGTGTAGAAGCTTCTGTCGAGCGGATCTTCCACGCGGGCGACCCTGCTTGCAGAATCGGCAAATTGAGCCAGTTCATCCATTTCATCGAGTGGAACGGTTGACTTGTTAAGCCGGCGCCAGTCGTCTTCCAGTTTACGCCGTCCCCATCTTTGCTGGAACTGCGCTTTGCCGTAAGAGACCGTCTGCGGATTGTAAAAATACCATCCGCCTCCCTCTTCCGACTGGCCCAATCCGAAACGGTATTCGTTGGCACGGTAATATCCCCGTTCCGACTGCTGCTGACTGGCAATCAGTTCCGCCTCACGCTTTTTTTCCTGTTCCTGGGCTATCCATTTGTCAATCAGTGCATCCCGATCCTTTTCCGGCATGAGGGCCAGTTTTTGAAGACTGTCCTGCACTTCAACCGTGGTGAGGTTTTCCACCAGCCGGGAGAGACTTCTGTACCTTTGGTTCAGTTTATCATAATCGGGATATTCTTCCCCGACTACCATCATGGCGCTGTCGTAATAGGCCCGGGCTTCCAGGTAATCGGGTTCTTCAAAATAGATGTCGGCGAGGGTAATGGAAGAGAGAGCCAGCTGGTAGTTATTGTCGATACTTGAGGATACCGATTTCCGGTAATTCCCGATTGCTTCTTCCCTGCTTCCTTCCCGGTAAAGGATATTGGCCAGTGCAAAATAAATCTGGTCACGGAATTCCAGGTTTTTCTCATCCCGGAGCATTTTATGAAGCTCTTTCTTGAGTTTTTCAGGATCACCCTGTCCCGAGAAGATTCCTGCCGCATTGATCCAGGCATTAAAGGCCATTTTGTAGGGAGGATTGAATTTCCGGACTGTCATAAATGCCTCTCTGGCTTTTTCCTCATTCCCTGTTTCCCGGTAGAGCTGCGCCAGAATATACTGAAGCCGTGCTTTTTCTTTCCGGTCAGAACTCTTTTTCATGCAAATGTCCAAATACTTGATACTCTCCGGGTAATCCATCTGCTTCATGTAAAGGTCGGCAGTGGCTTTAGCCAGTTCTTTCTCCAGCTTCCGGGGAAATGACTTGTCGGATTGCAGCAACTGGATGATTTCCAGTGCCTCCGGAAAGCGTTCAAGTTCGCTGTAGCTCCTGATAAGCCATACCATGGCATCGTAGCGGATTTTTTCCTCCGGGAATTTCCGGAGTATTAATGCGAAATTCTCCGCAGCAGAGCTGAAGTTGTGCATGTAAAAATAGCCCTGTCCCATCAGCAGATAGCTGTCATCGATCCAGTTGTTGAATTCTTCTTTGCTGGCAAACTGCTGGTAGGCCCTGGTTCTGAGCCTTTGTCTCTTGGGTTTTTTGGTAATGGAGTGAATCTGTATGGTTTTGTTACCTTTCATCACCGCATTGTCCATATCGGCTCGGGATGTGTTGCCGGCGGCAGGGTAACTCTCCTTGTAGATGGGCAGTACATGGGTGTAATCGTCATCCACGCTTTTGTTGATGCGTTCAATACCAGCCTTCAGGCTCTCCCTCCCGTTAAAATGGATGTTATACTTCGAGGTGAGATTATGGTATGTCCGCGATGCCCTTGTATTTTTTTCAGTGGAGCAACCGGAAAAGAAACCTGCCACGATAAGAAGCAGTGCAGTATGTAAGAAAGCTTTCTTCAATCAGATTCTTGATTTTACAGTAGGTTAAACTCTGCTGATCCAAAAATATTGCATGGTACGACAGGAAAAACCCCCGATTGCGGGGAGGTGCAATTTATGAAAAAAAGTCGCTGTTATTTACGGGTGATGTTCACTTTCTGAGTGGGTTTCAGAATGGCATTGCGCCGTTCGGTTTCCCCGGCCACTTTGGAGGCAAGTTCCATAAAAGCCATTCCGGTAATTGTATCGGGTTTGGCGGCTGAAGGGATGCCTTCGTCGCCTCCTTCGCGGATACTCTGGACAAGCGGGATTTGCCCCAACAGCAGCAGGCCGGTTTCTTCGGCAAGTTTCCTGCCCCCTTCTTTCCCGAAGATGTAGTATTTGTGGTCAGGGAGTTCAGCCGGGGTAAACCACGACATGTTTTCAACCAGTCCAAGCACCGGCACATCGATCGATTTGCTCTGGAACATATTGACTCCCTTGACGACATCGGCGAGAGCCACATCCTGCGGAGTGGTCACAATAATGGCAGCTGTAACCGGAACTGTCTGAACCAGAGTTAGGTGGATGTCGGAAGTCCCGGGAGGAAGGTCGATCAGAAGGTAATCGAGTTCACCCCAGTCGCCATCGGCGATGAGCTGTTTGAGTGCATTGGAAGCCATGGGCCCGCGCCATATCAATGCACTTTCGGGAGCCACGAAGAATCCGATGGAGAGAAATTTCACCCCGAATTTGGAGACAGGAATAATCAGGTCACGATTTCCTTCCTTCCTGGAATCGGGACGGACGTCCTCGGTGCCAAACATCTTTGGAATTGAAGGACCGAAAATGTCGGCGTCGACAAGTCCGACCCTTGCACCATTCCGGGCAAGGGCAACGGCCAGGTTGACGGCTATGGTTGATTTCCCCACGCCTCCTTTTCCGGAGGCGACTGCGATGATATTTTTCACTCCGGGTAACAGTGGCCTCTCCATGTCGTGGATGTATTTCACGGCAATGTTTCCTATAATGGCCACCGAAGGACCAAGATGCTGCATGATGGCCTCTTCACAGGCTGTCACCACAGCAGGAATGGCCGGGTCGTCGGAACGCTGGAATACCAGGGAAAAGCTGACCTGCTGGCCGGCAATTCTGATTTCCTGTGCCATATTCAGCGACACGATGTCTTTATTGCTCCCCGGAAAAATGACGCTTCTCAGCGCATCGGTCACATTTTTGGGGACAATCAATTTTCTGGGAATATCATTCATGGTTTGTATTTTTTTCTTTCATACTATTCCGTGTATTGTCAAATCAGTTTTTCTTTTCGTGTGGTTCTGAGGGAGCAGAAGCAGGCTGAAACCGGAAGGCATTTACTCCCGGTTCTTTCATGGGATCCCAGAATTTTTCCGCGAAGTGGATGATCTGGTCATTTTCAATGGCTATTCCTTCACTTTCCAGCAGTTCCTGCATGGCTGCCGGGGTGGCAAAGTGGTGTTTGCCGGTTAGCACACCGTTCCTGTTGACCACCCTGTGGGCAGGGATCACTTCCGGAAGATGGTGGGAGGCATTCATCGCCCAGCCGACCATCCGGGCCGCACCCCTTGTTCCCGTCACCGCTGCAATGGCGCCATAGGTGGTGACCCTCCCCGGAGGAATCTGTTTCACGATTTCGTAGATATGCAGATAGGATTCAACCATGTTTGTCAATTGCGTGCACTCCGGCCGAAACTCCGGTAGCTGTCTTTTTCAAATTCTACGGTGGGCTCCAGCCACTCCTGGCCCTGACCCATTCTGAAAGAAAGGTATTTTACAGGGATTCCCCTTTCAATCCATTGCTTTTCGTAAAAAGTCCGGATCGACAGGATCCCGTCAACCACTTCTGAGGCGTAAAGGTCGCTGGTTTGCTGCAGGATGGTGAAATTATTCAGCCGGGCGAGGACCGCCGTATAATTGTACAGGAATGCCGAATCGGTTTTAAGGTGGACAATGCCTCCGGGTTCGAGAAAGGAGGCATAGTTCTTCAGAAATCCGGTGGATGTAAGCCGTTTGTGGATATTTTTCATTTGAGGATCAGGGAAGGTGAGCCAGATCTCTTTCACTTCGGAGGGGCCGAAAAGAAAGTTGCAGTTTTCAATTTTCGTACGGACGAAGGCTACATTGTGCAGTTCCCCGTCGAGGGCAATCTTTGCGCCCGTAAACATACGGGCGCCTTTGATGTCGATTCCGATGAAGTTCAAATCAGGGAACCGTTCTGCCAGGTTCACACTGTATTCCCCTTTGCCGCATCCCAACTCTGCAATGATGGGATTGGGGTTTCCGAAAAAGGAGGTTCCCCAGTTCCCCCGGAGAGGAAACCCGCAGGTATGCAGATCATGCCAGGAAGGTTGAAAAACATTCCTGAAATGAGCCATCTCAGCAAATTTAGCCAGTTTATTTTTTCCCACGCCTGCCGATTAATTGATTTTTTCGATCCTGATCCCGATATCGGTAATGCCTTTCAGTTGGGCAGGCCGCATGCCATGTTTGAGTTGGATGGTATAGGCTCCGGATTCCGGAAAAAAAACGTTTCTGCGAAAAATAGCCTGGTTGTCGTAGATTCCCGAGAAACCGCGTCCCATCCATTTTCCGGAGGGTTCGGCAAGCATCACCTGGACCGTATCGGTCACAGTTTCTCCCCGTGGGGATGAGATGGTCACAAAGAGCCAGAGGTTGCTGAATTCGTATGAATTGTCATTTCTGATGTTGAACCAGATGTTGTGATTTTCGGTACTTCTGGCAATGTTGAACGGAAAGGAGAAAACCGTGTCGGCATCCCAGATGGCATTTCTGACAGGGTGGTATTGATCAGTGACTTTTCCCGGATCACAGGAAACTGCTGTCCATAACAGGAACAGCAGGATACCCGGGGTTACCAGACTGGATTTCATCGCGGTCCCCTCCTGAAGTTGGCGTTCCTGGGATTTTTCTTTCTTTTCCGGTTGCCTTCCGATTTGTCAAAGCGGTTAATGCTTTCCTGCCCTGCCATATTCTGGAAAGTCTCCTGGATATTCGGGGTTTGTTGCGGTGTTTCCACCGAAAGCTTGTCGGCACGTTTCCCGGTGTGGTTGAGGCGGAGAATCTCCTTTACCCTGGCCACAGGGATGGGTACCAGTGAGGGGGCTGCGTCGTTGCTTTGCTGGGTATACCAATAAATTCCACCCAGAATATCGGCTTTTTGAAAAATGAACCTCCCCTTTTCCGTTTCCAGGGGAATGTTGGTAGGCGGAAAATCGCGCTGGGCATCGAGGTAAATGTCGACTTCGAAGTTGAGGCAGCATTTAAGCTTTCCGCACTGACCGGCCAGTTTCTGGGGGTTCATGGAGAGATCCTGGTAGCGGGCTGAATTGGTGGTGACTGAAACAAAACTATTGATCCAGGTGGAGCAGCAGAGCTCGCGTCCGCAAGGCCCGATTCCGCCGATCCGACCGGCCTCCTGCCGGGCACCGATCTGTTTCATTTCAATGCGGATATGAAACTGGTCGGCCAGAATTTTTATCAGCTGACGAAAATCAACCCGTTCGTCGGCGATATAATAAAAGATGGCTTTGGTTTTATCACCCTGATACTCCACGTCGCCGATTTTCATGTTCAGCTTCAGATCGGCGGCAATCTGGCGCGACCTGATCATGGTGCGGTGTTCCTGCATGATGGCTTCCTTCCATTTTTCAATGTCGGCAGGTTTCGCCTTCCGGTAAATCTTGCGGAATTCTCCGTTGATGAAGGATACCTTGTGCTTCTTCATCTGCTCAAATACCAAGTCGCCGGTGAGGGAAACCACACCGATGTCATGGCCGGGATTGGCTTCTACAGCCACCAGTTCTCCTGGTTCCAGCTTCAGGTCATTTACATTTCTGAAATAGTCCCTGCGGGTATTTTTGAACCTGACCTCCACAATCTGACCGGGATTCAGGATGTTGGGGACATCAGCCAACCAGTCGGTAATCCCCAGCCTGGAACATGCCCCAGTCTGACGGGTACAAACGCCTCTATCTAAAAATTCAGTGGTCTCCATATTTCCAAATTTATGGGCACGCATTCACGTGAAGGGGTTGGAAACGAACCGTGCCGGCACAAAATTAATAATTAATCCTTCACCATTGCGCATCAGCAGGATTACCTTCTGATAAGCCTTACCACTTTCAGCAGGGAATCTGTGAAGACAATCCTGCCGTTGCCGTTCATGGTGATGTGCCGGTATCCCTCTTCAAACAACGCATTGAGGGAAATTACATTGCGTTCGTTGATGAAGCGCGCAAAATTGTTTCCGAAAACTTTCTCATCCCGGGTCATGAAAACAAGCGCAGGTTTTCCGAAGTTCATCATGAAATACTCCCTGACAAGCTGCATGGCATACACAAAAAAATCCTTCTGCCTCTCCCTGCCAATACCGCCCAGTTCTTCAGCCAGGTCAATCAGTTCCACTACTTTTGACTGATAGGCCAGGCGCATGATTTTTTGGAAAGCTTCGAAATAATAGCTTTTATCTTCTCCCGGGTCGGCATATTCCAACGCTTTCAGGTAATTTCCGTTTGCCCGGTGTACCATCTCAGCGATGGTTTCCGGTTCGAAGCGGCCATCCTGTTCGAGAACCTGCTGCATATCGGCCGGGGTGATTTTAGGGATCCGGATGATCTGGGTTCTGGAACGGATGGTGGGGATGATGCGCTCTTCATCTTCGGTAACCAGGAGGAAAAGGGTTTTTTCGGGCGGCTCCTCCACCATTTTCAGCAATTTGTTGGCACATACCTGGTGCATTCTTTCCGGCAGCCAGATAATCATCACCTTGAACCCTGATTCGTAGGGTTTGATATTCAGTTTCCGTATGATGGATTCACTTTCGTGGGCATAAATGATTCCCTGGGCATTCTCCGCATCGATTTTATCCATCCACTGGTTCAGTGTGAAATAGGGGGAGTTAAGGAGCATTTCGCGCCACTGCGCGATGTAATCGTCGCTAACCGGCTTTTGTACATTTTTCTTTTTAAAGATGGGAAAGACAAAATGAAGATCGGGATGCTGTAACCGGCCATATTTCCGGCACGACGGACAGGTGCCGCAACTGTCGGTTTCCGAACGGTTCCGGCAGGAAAGGAATTGGGCATATGCCACAGCCAATCCCAGCTTTCCGGTCCCTTCCGGTCCCGAAAAGAGCTGTGCATGGCTGACCCTCTCTTCCTGCACCGACCTGATCAGCCGTTCCTTAATTTTTTCCTGCCCTATAATGTCTCTGAATAGCATGATATTCTTTAAGTTCTGCGCCTTCAAACATCCTGTTTTTCCGGAAAGCCAAAAATAGGGGTTTCCCCCGGAATTTTCAGGTTATATGAACATTAAATTCATTGAAAGGGGCAAAAGCCCTGTTTCTGATCCGGGGTTTTTTGCTACCTTTGATCAGGTAAAAAAAATAAAACCAGAATTATGCAGACGATACAAACTTACAATTTCAAAGGAAAGAAAGCATTGATCAGGGTCGATTTCAATGTGCCGCTCGATGAGCATTTTGTGATTGCCGACGATACCCGTATCCGGGCAGCGCTGCCTACGATCAGGAAGGTAATGGAGGCTGGTGGATCTCCCGTGATCATGTCCCATTTCGGCCGTCCGAAAGCCGGTCCTGAAGATAAATTTTCGATGCGTCACCTTGTGGGTCACCTGAGCCACCTTCTGGGCACTGAAGTCAAACTTGCTCCCGATTGTATCGGAGAGGAAGTCCGGAATTTGTGCAAAGCGCTGAAGCCGGGTGAAGCATTGTTGCTGGAAAACCTCCGTTTCCACAAAGGTGAGGAAAAGGGAGACGTGGAATTTGCCCGTCAGCTGGCAGAAAACGGTGACTGCTGGATTAATGACGCGTTCGGAACCGCACACAGGGCACATGCCTCTACTGCCGTGATCGCCCAATTTTTTCCCGGCGACAAAATGTTTGGTTATTTGATTGAAAGTGAGCTGGAGAGTCTTGACAAGGTACTTATGAATCCGCAGCGTCCGCTGACCGCCATCATGGGCGGCGCCAAAGTGTCGACGAAGATTACCATCATTGAAAACCTGCTCGGGAAAGTGGACAACCTGATTCTGGGAGGTGGTATGACTTTTACCTTCATCAAGGCCAGAGGCGGAAAAATCGGAAATTCATTGTGTGAGGATGATTTTCTTGAAACCGCGGTCCGTATTGAGGAGGCTGCCAAAGTCAAAGGCGTCAATATCATTATGGCTATTGATGTAGTAGCAGCCGATGCCTTCTCCAACGAAGCAAACACCATGATATGTCCGGCAGGGGAGATACCCGAAGGCTGGATGGGACTCGATGCAGGCCCGGAAAGTATCGCTCTTTTCAAAGAGGTCATCGAAAAGTCGGGAACCATTTTGTGGAACGGACCGGTAGGTGTGTTTGAGATGGATAATTTCGCCGCTGGCTCCAAAGCCGTCGGCCAGGCCATCGTGGATGCCACCCAAAAAGGGGGATTCTCCCTGGTGGGAGGCGGCGATTCGGTAGCCTGCGTCAATCAGTTCGGATTTGCGGAAGGAGTCTCCTACATCTCAACAGCGGGTGGAGCTTTACTTGAATATCTCGAAGGACAACAGCTTCCCGGAATTGTGGCCGTCAGGGAGTAAATGAAAGACCTGGAAAGTGAACTTATTCCCGTAATTTACGTTACATCACTTAAAAATTCAAGAAAATGAAATGTAACGTTGGGGCTACTGACCGTTTGGTCAGAATCATTGCGGGAGTAATCGTCGTTCTCCTGGGGTTTTACTTTAAAAGCTGGTGGGGATTGATCGGATTTATTCCTCTGGCTACGGGGCTTTTCCGGTTTTGTCCGCTTTATGTACCCTTTAAGATCTCTACCTACCTGAAAAAATAATTTCAGGCACGGATATTTGAAAGAGGTTGTTCCAATTACGGTACAACCTCTTTATATTTGGAAAAAATCCAAATATGATGACAATGAATGCCCGTTGTATTACAGCGCTTGTAATCCTTGCCTTTCTGGCGGGATGCAGTGCTCCGGAGAAAGAAACCATGATCAGAACTGAATTGAACCAGGGTTGGAAATTCCGCCAGGTGGGTGAAACAGAATGGTTGCCGGCCATTGTGCCCGGTACCGTCCATACCGACCTGATGGCCAGCGGAAGGATAGAAGATCCCTATTTCAGGCTGAATGAGCGGGATGTGCAGTGGATTGACAAGGTCGACTGGGAGTACCGCACCACCTTCGGGGCAGACGCCGCCATGTTGGCCAGGGACCGCGTACTCCTCCATTTTATGGGTTTGGACACTTATGCAGAGGTGAAGGTCAACGGCAGGGAGGTACTGAAGGCCGATAACATGTTCAGGGAGTGGAAGGCCGACGTAAAACCATTTCTGAAAGAGGGGGAGAACGAACTCACCCTTCTCTTCCGTTCGCCTGTTGTGGAAGGGCTGAAGAAATACGATGCCAATCCCGTTGTGATTCCTGTGTCGGACAACGACCAGGCCGTCACCGGCGAAGTGGAGGGCGGGAAAAGGATAAGTGTTTACACCCGGAAGGCAGGCTACCATTACGGATGGGACTGGGGTCCGCGGCTGGTGACCAGCGGCGTCTGGCGCCCTGTATATCTGGAAGGCTGGGACGACGCCCGCATCACCAACCTCCACATTGCCCAGGAAAGTGTGACCAAAGAGAAGGCTTCCCTGAAGGCTTCCTTTGAAATTGAGGCCGAAGAAGAGGGGAAAGCCCGGCTGACGGTTTCCAGCGACGGAAAAGTGCTGGTCTCCTCACCTGTGGCGTTGACGAAGGGGGTTCACCTTTATGAGGTAGCCTTTGAAATCGCGAATCCCGAGCTTTGGTGGACCAACGGACTGGGGAAGGCGCATTTGTATAATATCACGGGTTCCCTGGAAAAGGAGGGGGCTGCCACCTCGGAAAGCACCCGTATCGGCATCCGCACCCTCGAACTGGTCAGGGAAAAGGATGACAAGGGAACCTCCTTTTATTTCAGACTCAATGGGGTCCCCGTTTTTATGAAAGGAGCCAATTACATACCCAACGATATGTTCCTGCCCAGGGTGACTCCCGAAAAATACCGCAATGTGGTGGAAACCGCCCGTGTTTCCAACATGAACATGATCCGCATCTGGGGTGGAGGCGTTTATGAGGATGATGTTTTCTATGACCTCTGCGATGAAGCCGGGATTCTGATATGGCAGGATTTCATGTTTGCCTGTGCGATGTTTCCCGGTGACGGGGCTTTCCTGGAAAATGTGAGGCAGGAAGCGATCGACAATGTGAAAAGGCTGCGCAACCATCCCAGTATCGGGTTGTGGTGTGGCAATAACGAGATCCTTTCGGCCTGGTACGGCTGGGGATGGAAAAGGAATGAGGAGGAGAAAAATCCTGAGAATGCCGCCATCATCTGGAAAGCTTACGAGGACATTTTCCATATGATCCTTCCGGAGGTGGTCAGCAAGCTGGATCCTTCACGAAGTTACTGGTCATCGAGTCCCTCGTCGGGAACCGGCATCCCCGCCGACCTGGTGAATGGCGATGAGCATTACTGGGGCGTTTGGTGGGGAAAGGCCCCCTTTGAGACCTACGCCACCCACATTGCGCGTTTCATGAGTGAGTATGGCTTCCAGTCGTTCCCCGGAATAGCCTCGGTTCGTAAGTACACCCATCCCGAAGACCACGATATTTATTCAGAGGTGATGAAGTCGCACCAGCGCTCTTCGATCGGCAACGAAACCA
>CAYYJE010000096.1:0-8642 GCA_964472165.1 uncultured Prolixibacteraceae bacterium
CCCTCTTTCTGGCGGGCCATGACGATATATTCCCCGACGGCACCGTCAAGTGCGACTGTTTTATCCCAAACCGTGGGGATTTCGGCAATAAACCGGGTGCATTCCGGTTCTGCACGGTAGTTGGATGGGTTGTCGCACAGCATGTTAAGCGGTGATTCGAAGATGACGTATTCGGCCAGCTGGTGGCAGCGGGTTCCCTGGCTCATCGGCTCACTGTTGATGGGCCGGTAGTTCCGGCGGATGGCATTCCGCATGGCGCCCTGCGTATAGTCGACCGGTCCGGCCAGCATACGGATGTAAGGGAAGGTGACATCATACCTGACCATGTCTACTTCCGGGGGCGACCATTTGAGTTGCTCCAGTCCGTGCACCCCTTCGAAATTGATCACATTGGGCCATGTCCGGTGAAGGCCAGTGGGTTTATAGGCCCCGTGGAAATCAACCATCATCTTGTACCTGGCTGCGGTTTCGGCACAGCGGTAGTAAAATTCGACCATAGGCTGGTCGTCACGGTCCATGAAGTCGACCTTAAATCCCTTGACCCCCATTTCGGAATAGACCCGGCACACATTCTCCATATCGCGGTTGATGGCATGGTATCCTGCCCAGAGGATGATTCCCACATTGCGGGATTTTCCATATTCCACCAGCTCTTTGACATTGATTTCAGGGACGATCTGCATCAGGTCGGCTTGCTTGTTGACCGCCCACCCTTCGTCGAGGATCACATATTCGATCTTGTTTTCAGCGGCGAAGTCGATGTAATATTTATAGGTTTCGTTGTTAACCCCGGCCCTGAAGTCCACTCCGTAGATGTTCCAGTCGTTCCACCAGTCCCATGCCACCTTCCCGGGTTTTATCCACGAAGGATCGGCGATGCGGGAGGGGGAGGCCAGCAGGTACACAAGGTCGTTGTCGAGAAGTTCCCGGTCTTCGGAGGCAACGGTGAGGACCCTCCAGGGGAGGGAAGCCCCTGCTTTCACTGTGGCGATATAATCTTCGCGCTGGGTGACGATTTGCTGCAACATGTTGTGCCCTCCCTGAACCGTGGTTTTGGGACAAGGTGCGAAAACCCCTGTAAGGGCGTTCTCCCCTGTGCGATTGGCCATATAAAGTCCGGGGTAACTCTCCAGGTCGGCTTCCGTGAAGACCAGTTTCCTGCCGCCGCCGAGTTCTACCATCAGGGGAAGGAAGATAAGCCTCTGCCTGTGAAGTTCACTCAGCCGTGCATGGGTGTAAGTATTTTCGAAACTGTTGAAGAATTGCCGGTCAGGGTCAGCAGCATCAAAATCCCTGACGTAAGGTACCACAGTGGCGTAATTGTCGTTGAAGTTGAGCCGCACCTCTTCATTCTTTACGACAAATTCCTCTTTGCCGGTGGAAACAAACCGGTATGCCACACCCTGGTCATATGCCCTGAAAATCAAGTTGAAGTCTCCCCTGAACTGAAGAGCCAGTTCATTGTAGATTTCGGGGATGGCCTGTTTTTTATACAGCCGGGTAGTCACTTCCCCCTTCATGGAGGACATTTTCGACTTCTTCAGCTTTGGATTGGCTCCCCAGACCGTGCCGTTGCCGAGGGTTACGGAGAGGGGTGAGGAGGTAATCACCGGTGTGCTTTCGTGCATCACCGAGTAGGTAAGGGTGGCGCCGGTTTCAACGGTCACCGTGAACTTCCCGTCAGGCGAAGTCACCCGATAGGTTCCTGCCATGGAAGGAATACCCATAAGCAACAGGATTAAAAGCGTAAGTGAATGTCTCATTTCTGGTGTTTCTTAGGATTGAAAAATGAACGTACCGGGATTAAAGTTCCCTGATTTTAACATTCCGGAACCAGATGGGATACCCATGGTCCTGAAGTCCGATGTACCCCTCCTTCGAAATACCTTCTGTGAATCCCGGGAAGCTTTTGAATTTGCTTTTGGCAACCAGGGCGTCCCATTCCGGAGTCCACAAAGTATAGGAAACCACCAGCACCCCGTTCATGGTATGGGTAACCTTTCCGTCTTTTACTTTGATCACCATGTGGTTCCATGATCCTGCCGGATTGACGGTTTTCGGATCGGCAGCAATCATGTCGTACAGTGATCCGGCAAGGTGGGTGTCGATTTTGTTGTCTGATGCTTTTTCATTGTCGAGGACCTGAATTTCAGGGGCTGCATAGTAGATCGGCTTCCCGGGGACTTCGCGGACGTTAAAGAAAATGCCGGAATTTCCCATTTCCCCTGCTTTCCAGTCGATGGAAAGTTCAAAATTGCGGAATTTCTTCACCTGGTAGAGAATGTCGCCGTTGGCTCCCTGTCCCGGCCTTTTGCCTTCACCGGTAAATACTTTCATGGCATCTTCTTCGATGACCCAGTTTGCCGGCATGGCAGTGCCGTTGCACTGTCTCCATCCCTCGAAATTTTTACCGTTGAACAGAAGCTCCCAGCCGGCTTTCTTCTCTTTCCGGGTCAGTTTGTTCATTTTTTTGGCCTCGGAAGGCAGTGTGACCAATACCAGCATGGCCAGAAAAATTGCTTTGAAAATAGTTTTGTTCATCATTGTGCAAAAATTTATGAATTAGTAAAATAATTTTAGTTTCAGGGAGAGGGGAAGGAAACCTGTTTCATGGGTTGCAGCGTTACCGGTCCGGCAAGTCCTGAAGGCCGGGTTTGCCATCCGAGGGTGGTAAACAAGCCGTCGGCTCCCCGGTTGTGGGCCAGGTAAGCGGGGAAATTCACATTGTAAAAGATCTTGTATGGAATTCCTTTCCTTTCCATGTCGGCAATGCGGTTTCCCATAAGGTTTGACACCCTTATTTCGAGGTTGTTTTCATTTTTAAACTCTTCTGCAGGAATATCCACATAAAAAGGAGGGGCAACCAGTGTAGCCAGTTCTTTCCCGTTCAGGGAGATCCGGGCGCTGTGAAAGAGTTCTCCCGGGGAAAGGCGGTAATATCCGGCAGGAACAACAGGCCTGGAGAATGTGGTGCTGTAAGTGGCAGAACCTGAGTAAGCCCTGAACGCCTCACCGTCAAGGTCACTCCAGAGGATGGGGTAAGTGAGTTCCTGATCCGGGGGAAGAAGAGGGCCGCCTTCCGTGAAGTGAAGCTTCCAGTTGTTGTTGAATATTGTTTTTTCTCCCGCTTCCCCGGTATAGGGATAACCGGGAAGGTCCACTTCGCCGGGGAAGAGCCTGACCAGGCAACTTTCTCCCGGGACCAGCCGGAGAAGCACCTCCGTGCCTGTTTCGGAGGAGGAAATATGCGCCCTGCCGTGAATTCCGGTCATGGGGTTGTAAAGAACTGCAGAACTTCCTTTTTTGCTGAGGGGGATCATGCCGTTGATCTCCGATTCTCCCCTGTTGGCGATAAACCAGGTAGTGACTTTCCCCTCGGTGCGTCTGATACAGCGGAGGCCCCGGGAAGTCATGGGTTCTGCCGGGATTTCAGCGGCTGCAGGGAGCAGTTCCGGATTCCCGGTGAGGATCATTCCTTTCCCTACGGAGGCTTTCATCATACCATCCCTGAAAGGTTCGAAGGCAAGGCTTTCCCTGGCCCGGAGAAGTTTCTCCTGCCGGTTGGCCAGGTTACCCAGCCCGGGCACATCTTCGGGGAGTTGTACCATGAGGATGGTGGCGCCATCGCGGGCCAGGGAGATGATTTTTTCGAAGGTTTCCACGGGCATCAGTCGGGTAAAAGGTATCATGATGGTTTTGAAGCTGTTTCCCCCCGAAAGGAGGGAGCCGTTGTGAACTTCCAGGTTCTGAATCTGGCGGTCGGAGATATAATCGAAGGCATAACCCTGGTTCCAGAGTTGAAGGGCCACGGGACGGAGGGAAGATTCCCCGGCTGATCCGTCGAAGTGGAGCAGAAGGGAACGTCCTCTCACGGCATATTCATCATAAATGGGATAGTACAGAAGGATGTCATTGTCGGGTTTCCCTGCCTGGAGGAAGGACTGGGACCTGGCGATATACCCGTTGAGGGCGGAAAAGTCGTTCCAGATGGGATTGGTGGGGCCAAAATGGACGGCTGCATAAAACATCCATCCGGGCCAGGGAGCGTCCTGCGGGGAATAAGTGGTCCCATGGTAGAAGATGTGGTTGATGCCGGCAAGCAGGAAAAGATCCACTGCTTGTTTGACATCATCGAGGGAGGCTTCGAAGTGGTCCTTCAGCCAGGTCGCCGATTCCGAGGAGGCCAGTTTTTTGCCGGTGACATGGGCCACCGAGGAGGCTGACTTCACCTTGACGATATCTTCTCCTTCCGTTTCGGGAATGTCGGCGGAGGCATAGAGGTCGAGAATTTGGGCCGGCGCGCCATGGGCCTGGTTGCGGATGATCTTTCCGTTGTCCCGGGCCCAGTTGTGCCACCTCCGGGTATAGTTTTCGAGGATCAGGTCGGAGAGTGTCTCCCGGTAGTCGGTAAGCACGCGGCTGTTGAGACCGGCGGAGTCGAGGCCCAGGAGTGCCGGGAGGTAATGGCGGAGGTCGTACCCGCGCCGTTTTTCAAATTCTTCAAGGAGGAGTGGAGTGAAATCGGCTTCACCGCGGGCATCGTCGACTTCGTAGGAGTCGTTGAACCAGGCTCTGAGCCCGTCAATGCGACGGCCTTCGAAAGCTTTGTCGAAGTGGGTGAGGTAGTTGTCGGTGGCGGTAGCCGAGAAGTGGTCGATGACGTCGCCTTCACCGCCGGGACCTGCCCGTTCCACCATTTTTCCGTGCCACCCTTCGAAGAGAGCCACCAGTTTCCACTCTCCCTGGGGAGCCTCCCAGGTGAGAAGGCCTTCGTCGCTGACAAGGGTGGTGAGGTCGAGGACTTCTCCCATATTGGAATAGGCCATCAGGACTTTCAGCGGCATAGGCCGGGGAAAGCGGACCTGGTCGATGGCCCATGCCTGGAGGCTGTCGGCATTGGCACTGATGGGATCCTTCAGCTGCTCAATTTTCAGCTCCTTGCGGGTGATTACCCGCAGCAGGGGTTCCTGGATCCGGAATATCCGGGAGGTGACGGTGGACCCTCCCTGCTGTGTGCTTGTGACGAAGCTCATCGTACGGCAGGCGTCTTCCGGGGTTACCCAGGGGCCGCCAAAAGGCCATCCCGAGGCCATGGACACGTCGATGCCAAGGTCAAGCCTGCCTGCTTCACGTAGGGCATACTCCAGCAGGTCGACCCATTGTGGGGAGAGAAACTTCACGAAGCGATCCTCATAGCCGTGAACCCCGTATATGGGGGTAATCTCCAGTCCGCCCAAACCCGCCGAGGCATACTGTTCCATGGCTGCTGTCAGGTTGGCTGTATCTGCGGCTGAAGCCATCCACCACCAACGGCTCCAGGGTTTCATCTCCCGGGTAATCTCCGGCCAGCCGGTTTCCGGAGATTTGCGGTTGTCCTTCTCACATCCTGCGAGGGCCATCAGCAACAGCAATACCAGCGGGAAAACCGACGTGCGCTTGCTTCTCATCATGGATGATTTATCGATTTGATGATTTACTGATTTGATGATTTATCGATTTATCGATTTGATGATTTGTCGATTTATCGATTTATTGATTTAACGATTTTTGAACAAGTCAGCAAATCAATCAATCAACAAGTCGACAAATGTGTTACTCGACCTCAACCTTCCGGAATTTTAAAAGCTGAATTCCGCAGAAGGGGTTCTGGCTTCTTCCATGATCTTCAGAAGTTCTTCCACCACTCCCGGATTTTTATCCGCCACGTTGTCGGTTTCTCCGGGGTCCAGGGAAAGGTCATACAATTCTGTGGTCATTTTTTCCGGATCCAGGATATGGTAACGGACCAGTTTCCAGTTGTTGCGCCGCACAGCTTGTCTTCCTTTTGATTCGTGAAACTCCCAGTAGAGGTAATCATGATTCACCTGTTCTCCCTTTCCGGTCAGGGTAGGGAGGAAGGAGATCCCGTCGATTCCGGCGGGAGTGGCTGTTCCGGCAATTTCGGCAATGGTGGGGAACACATCCCAGAAAGCCGAAATGTGGCTGGTGGAGGTTCCTGCCTCTATTTTTCCCGGCCAGCAAGCGATCATGGGAACGCGGATACCCCCTTCGTAGAGGTCGCGTTTGTAACCCCTGTAAGGACCGTTGCTGTCAAAATAGTCGGGATCGGCGCCCCCTTCCTTGTGAGGACCGTTGTCGGACGAGAAAATTATCAGGGTATTTTTTGCGAGTCCCAGTTCTTCCAGTTTGTCGACAATTTCTCCCACCTGGCGGTCAAGGAGGGTTACCATGGCTGCAAAGGCTGCATGTGATTCCGGCTGGCTGCCGTAACCCCCAATCCTGAAATTGGGATCTCCGGCTTCCGACCCTTTAAAGGATTTCTCGGGAAGCAGTTTGCCCCTGAATTCTTCCAAATAGGTATCAGGCAACAGCAGTTCCGCATGAGGGATGATGTTGGGATAAAAGAGGAAGAACGGTTCCTCCCTGTTTTTTTCGATAAACTGGAGCGCCCGTTTGTGAATCAGTTCAGGAGCGTAAACCTCCATTGCGTCGCCGCTGTTTCCCTCCAGGATTATCTGGCGGTCATTGTCCCAAAGGTGTCCGGGATAGTAATTATGGGCCATCCGCTGACAGTTGTAGCCAAAGAATTCGTCGATACCCTGTTTGAGGGGATCGCCTTCCGAACCGGGATAGCCGAGTCCCCATTTTCCGAAAGCCCCGGTGGTATAGCCGGCTTGTTTCAGCATTTCTGCCAGAGTACGGGTAGAATCGGGCAAGGGCCACTGTCCTTCCGGTTTCCACTCCTTGTTCCCGCGAATGGGGGTATGCCCGGTAGTCATTCCGGTCATCAGGGAGGAACGGGAGGGTGCGGAAACCGTGCATCCGGCATAATGCTGGGTGAACACCATTCCCTCCCTGGCCAGGCGGTCGAGATGGGGTGTTTGAAACAGCCTCTGGCCGTAGCAGCTCAGATCGCCATATCCCAGATCGTCGGCGAGGATGTAAATGATGTTGGGTTGTTGCTTGTTATTCGAGGTTACCTTATTCTGGTGACCGCAACTTGTTGTTGCGGTCACCAGGGCTGCAGCAGCCATGGCCGGTAAAGCCGGATGAAGTGATTTCATGGGTCATCAGGTTTTGATCAAAGATAACCCTTTTCAGCGTTTAACCTCTTTGATGCGCAAATTCCTGAATTTAAGGGGTGATCCATGACCCAGAAATCCGATATATCCCGATTTGTTGAGCAATCCGGGGTGTTGCCTTTTGTCGACAGTGGCCGTGTTGTTTTTGCTGGCTTCAGCAATGTCACCGTCCAGAATCACCTCGCCATTGAGCGTCACCCTGATCCGGTTCCCGATAGCCTGTACTTCCTGTACATTCCATTCGCCCAAAGGCTTCAGGAAACCGCGTTTGGCAGGGATTACCCCGTACACCGAACCGTGGTACTGGTATTCTTTCAGGTTTTTGTAGATATCGGCCTCATTATCAAGAATCTGCAGTTCCATGCCCGCATAGGCGGCATCTCCCGTCTTCGGGGTCCTGATTCCCAAACCGTTGTTGGCACCGGGGGTAAGCTGGAATTCGAAGCGAAGAATAAAATCGCTGTATTCTTTGTCGGTGTATAGATTACCGGTTCCACGGCCGGTAGGCTGACACACGATCATTCCCTCTTCGGCAAAATAGTCGGTCATATTCCCATTCCAGCCGTCGAGGCTGATTCCGTTAAAAAGCGGAACAAAACCTTCTTTCACTTCTTCTGCACTTACCTGGAAGGGCTCGGGACGCGGAATTTCTTTCACGTAAATATCCCTGTAAGCCACTTTGCTTCCATGGGCCTGTAGTTCGATCGCGCCGGCCGGGAAAATCGGCTGGCTTCTGTCCCAGTAGTTTTCAAGGGGTACATTGTTTACCACCAGTTTGCCGTTCAGGTACACCGTCACTTTTTCACCGACCATTTTGATGTGGAAGGTATTCCATTCTCCCAGGGCATTGTCGGCAACCACCAGGGGTTTGGAGGGATTTTTCTGGTTGTTGTACAACCCGCCTGAGCCCACCTGGGCTCCCACATTCACCCTTGCAACATCCCAGATCTGCACCTGGGGGGTGCCGCGGAGGTAGATTCCTGCATCAGGTTCTTTGCCGGGATAGAGTTTCCAGTCTACTGTCATCTCAAAGTCGGCATAATCCTTTACCGTGCAGAGATTGTCGCCTTTGCCGGCAAAAAGCAGCATCCCGTTTTCCACAAGCCAGTTGGCAGCGGCTTCCTGGTCTGCTTTCATCTGGGCTTCCTCCAGGGCTTTGGGTTTCATCTTGCTCCGTGAAATGGGATTCCCGACAAGCCCTTTCCATCCTGAAAGATCTTTGCCGTTAAAAATCGGAACAAAGCTTTCGGTGAGGGGCAAAGAGGCCATATGTTTCAATACAGCCTGTTTCTGGTATTCGGCTTCAGCATCTTTGTTGAGGGCAATGGCTTTGTCAACAATCTTTTTTACAACGGTTCCGTAAAGCTGGTTACTTCCCTGGAAGATGGTGTTCACAGCCTGTACAGCGCTCTGCTGCAGTTCGGCATCATCCAGGTAGGATCCGGCAAAGATCAGCGCCTGGAAGGTGCTGTTCCGGGAAATCCCGCTCAGGATCTGCTTCTTTTGATTCGCATTCCGGGCCAGTTCCATGGCGTTGCGGAACATGAGCACCTTCTGTTC
>CAYYJE010000096.1:8742-11115 GCA_964472165.1 uncultured Prolixibacteraceae bacterium
GGGTTGCATTAAAGAGGGCTTCCTGGAGGGCTGTGATCTCTTCTCCGGATGATGCCTTGTTGAGCAGTCCTGCGATCCTTCCGGCATCCTTTTGTAAGACCACTGAAGGAAGGGCTTTTGCAGCAGCCAGTTTAACCATCGGGTCACCGGACTGGGCTTCTCCGAAAATCAGGTCGCTGAATTCAGCAGCATTTCTCCGGGCTATCAGCCCGATCAGTGCGGTGCGTGCAGGACCATTCACCTGAGGGATCAATGAAGCCGCTGCCTCAGCAACTCCCTTTCCGGGAAGAGTCTGGAGAGCGCTGATGACCAGCGGAAGGGTGGCCGCATCAGCCGTTTTCAGGAGCTCTGTCAACGGAGCGACCGCTTCTTCCTGTCCGGTCTTTGCAGCGGAGAGGATTGCGGCAGACTTCACATCCTGATCTGCCGACTTCATCAGGTTGAACATCAGGGGCAGGGCAGTCTTCTCTTCCCGGTCACCGAGCATGGTAATCAGCTCCGATTGGAGGTCAGTGGATTTTGTTTTGGAAGCCAGCTTCACAATTTTTTGGAGTGTGGCAGGATCAGCCACTTTGGAAAGCCAGCGTTGTGCCGTCATCCGCAATTCCTGGCCGGGTGATTTCAGTGATTTCATCAGTACCGGGATGGCTTTCGCTCCGGTTGCCGATGCCAGGGTCTCCAGGGCTGCGGTCCGTGCATATTCCGGAAGGGCACTGTTTTTTACCATTTTTTGGGTAACCTTTTCCACCATGGCGGGGTTGCCGTTTTCTGCCGATCTTTTCAGGAACAGGAGGTATGAGCCGGTCGCATCTGTGGCGTCGAACGAGAAACCAGCCTTTTGGGCTTCGGCTGCCAGGAGTTGTGCGGAACCGGGATCTCCGGTTTCGGCAAGCGCCCTGAGTACTGCTTTTCTGAGGGAGGGGTCAGGAGTGGAAGCCAGGTTGCGGAGTGACGCGGCAGCAGGTGCATATTTCAGGTTTCCGAGAGAGGCGGCAAGAATGGCCTGCTGGGGAATAGCCGCTTTGGGAAGAGCAGCAACCAGGGCCTCTGCGGCACGTTCAGTGCCAATGCGGGTCAGCACACGGGCGGCAGGATCACTGAGCCTTTTGTCGGTGAGCAATTCACTGACCACCGGAATCACATTTTCACCGGCCACATACTGCAATTCCTGCAGCAGAAAATCCCTGACCTCGGCATCTGTGGCACGGGCGATCGCATTGCTGAGTAATGCGGAGCTGCTTTCGGCCAGTTTGCCACCCTCACGGGCTGCATATTTCACCAAACCGCTGATGGCATAACGGGAGGCCGCATCATCGCCTTTGCCTGGTGCAACCAGGTTGGAAGTGAGTGCGGTAAATACCGGCTCGCCATAGGAAGCCAGTTCTCCCATCAGGTTATTGAGGTCGGCAGAATTCTTTGCCGGAAATTTCATCAGCAAATCGGCCACTTTGGTCTCAGTGGTTCGCAGATCTTTGCCTGAAGGCTGTGCTGAAACGCTGATCGTCATCATCGCTGCGATCAGCAGCATTGTTATATTCTTCTTCATAATATTTCTGTGTTTCTCCTTAATTAAATAGTCCAGGGAGCCCGCATAGGCTGATTCATAAGCATGTTGGCTGCTTCGTCACCGGTGAATTCAAGTTTTACCGGGTCGAAATGAAGAGTCCTTCCCAGCCTCACCGCGATAATGGCCATGTTGACAAGCGTGCAGGAACGGAATCCGTTTTCTTCATTGAGAGCAAATTTGCGGCGTGTCCTCACCGATTCGGAGAAGTCGGTGATCTGAGGTTCGGGATCGGGGAATGCAGCCAGTTTTTTCTCCAGGTCGGGAATCGTGCTGCGGAATCCGGGGAATAATTTACCCTTGGGTCCTTCAATATAGGCTGCCTGGGTGTCCCTGTTCTCCCCGTCGAGGATGACCTGGCACCCGTCGTCGTAGGTCAGCTCAATTCTGTTCCACGTTCCGGCTGCATCGGGATGCTGCTGGCGGGCATCCACTTCCACGCGGACAGGGCTGGTGTGGTCTTTTCCCAGGAAATACTGGACCGGGTCGAGGTAATGCTGACCCATGTCGCCCAGTCCACCCCCGTCATAGTCCCAATAACCCCTGAAGGTGCTGTGGACCCTGTGGGGGTGATAGGGTTTGAAAGGTGCCGGTCCCAGCCACATTTCGTAATCAAGTTCAGGGGGAACCGGCTGAACATCAAGGTCAGAACGGCCTACCCAGTAGAATTTCCAGTCGAAGCCGGTAGCGGCGTTCACGGTCACTTTCAGGGGCCACCCCAGTAAACCGCTTTGAACCAGTTTTTTGATGGGTTCCACCGTAGTTCCCATTCCGTAGAACCTGTCCTTGAAACGGAACCAGGTATTCAG
>CAYYJE010000097.1:0-2622 GCA_964472165.1 uncultured Prolixibacteraceae bacterium
ATGCATCCTGCTACAATACGGCTACGGGTAAGATTACCCTCGAAGCTAAGGGTGGTGTGGGATCGTATTTATATGCGGTGGCCTTAGCCAGTGAAGTTGAAAACTACCTCTTCCCGCTTGACGACGCTACTTTCTTAAGTAAGCTGACATGGCAGGCTTCACCTGATTTCATGGTGAAAGCCGGTGTGTGGATTGGTTATGTGAAGGATGCCAACGATTGCAAGCAGGGACATGCGACAAATGCACAGGGTGTGAGGATTATGAATCACCGTGTGGTTGTACTTGAACCCCTTGAAGTGGTGGGTACAGCTACCAGCGGAACAACGATGGCAACAGGTAAGGTGGATTGTTTCGGCAATGCTACAGGATGGATCCAGGTTACCTCTCTGACAGGAGGAAGTGGAACCAAATGGTCTGCCCTTGTTACCGGTTTTGACTATACTGGTGCCGAAGTCAACAGGCGCTTCGAAAATGTCGGTCTTTCCGGCAATGCTGCCAAACTCACCGGTCTGAAGGCCAGCACCAATGAGCAGGATCCTGCCAAAGTGCTTCCCGCTGAAAAGTATACCGTTGTGTTCTTAGACAGCCTTGATTGTGCCTCTGCCCCTGTGAAGGTAGCAGTCATGCAACCTGAGAAATTTGAAATTGAACTTTATGTCACACAGGATGCTTTCATCTGCGCAAACGACAAATCAGGTGTATTTGAAATCCGCATCCTGAGTGGTGGAACAGGTACTGTTACCTATCGCTACGAAGCATGGGAAGGTACTACCAAGAAAATCGATTCTCCGTACGGTGCTGTGAATGCCTTCCAGGGTGAAGCCGGCCTTCTCTATAAAGCCTGGGCTAAAGATGCCAACGGTTGTGTGGCTTATGCCGAGAAATTCATCGAAGAACCTGAAGAGGTGAAGATTGTTTCGATTCAAGACCAGACGTGCTTTGGTGCCGCTACTGCTACTGCCAAAATTACGGTTACCGGCGAACCCGGACGTACCTTTACGGTGAGTTATAAGAAATTCCCGTATCCTAGCGCTTGGACAGCTGTTGCTGGTTCGTTTACCAGTGAAAAAGTGATTACCGGTCTGACTTATGGCGATGCCAGTGACCAGCTGGGTCATTACATATTCAAAGTTACGGACAATCTGGGTTGCTCAGTGGAGAGTGCTCAGAATACCTTCGTACCCGTCCAGCAGCCACTGAAGATTACCATCTGCTGCCCTGAAGTAGCTGAGTGTAGCGGTTCTGTAAAAGTAAGTGTTACTGGTGGTACTGCCACTACTGCTTCTCCTTATGTGGTTACTGTCGACGGTGCTCCTGTTGCGAACTTTATTCCTGCAGGTTCTGTCCTGACCTATCCTTCGGGATCACATGTAATCACGGTAGTGGATGCCCATGGATGTACAGTTTCAGAAACTTTTGTAATCGATTCAAAACCTGTGGTGCGTGAAGCTACTGCTCATGCCTACAAGTTTGAAAAGGTTCAGTTTAAGGATACCGAAGCCGTACTCGATACGATGCTGGCCGCTGGTGCTTATACCTTCAAGTATGACTTCAACGGTTGCGAACGTACGCTGATTGTAACCGTGGTCGATGACCTGGTACGTACAGCTACAATCACTGCTCTCCAGAGCGATGCCACCCTGATGGGTAAATACCGCGAAATTACGGGTACCGTTACCGCTGTGGTTCCGGGTGCCGGTTACTTCGTACAGGATGCCAACGCTGCATGGAGCGGAATTTATGTGGCCGATGCTACCCTTACCGTGGTGGAAGGTGTAGGCGTGAAAGTGGAAGGTACACTGTCTGAAGTGGACAACGTAACCACGTTGACTGCTGCCAAATCAGTGATGGTTTCTGCTCCGCTTGCAATTACCCCGCTGGTGATGACCGATCCGGCTGCTGCCAAGAATGAAATGTATGAAAGTGTCCTCGTCATCGTCAAGGGTGCCCGCTTTATGGGAACTCCTGCAGCTGACGGAAGCTGGGAGATCAAGACCACTGACGCGCTGAAACTCATCGTCAATGACTGGCTGTTCCCCTATGTTCCTGTAAATGGTCACTTCTATAACGTCACCGGTGTGGTGAACGGAAAAACCGATCTCTATAAACTTGAGCCAAGGAAAGCAGCTGATGTGGTAGACCTTTCTACTACAACTCCTGTGATCGACGTGAACAACTTGCAGTTCAAAGTTTATCCTAACCCGTTCAGTGATGTGCTGAATATCGACAACAGTGAAAAACTGACCCGCGTAACGGTGACCAACATTGCCGGACAGCGTGTAATCGATGTGCAGTATCCTGAGCGTGTGATCCGTACTTCTAATCTGGTTAGCGGCGTGTATGTCGTCACCCTCTTCACCGAGGAAGGCATTGCCAAATCAGAAAGGTTGGTAAAAAGGTAATACCGAATTGATTGATTAAAAAGGGGGAACCGGAAGGTTCCCCTTTTTTAATGCCTTTTTTTTGAGGGTATGCGATGTTTAATTTTATGATTGTTAATTGAAAATCGCGGTTATTTTAAAAGGATATTGCCCTTTCAGGGCGCATCATCATGTTACGATCATCTGATACCCAAGGCGCTGCCGTTGGGCTGAAATGAGCTGTCCCTCCGGGACGCCAAAT
>CAYYJE010000097.1:2722-11029 GCA_964472165.1 uncultured Prolixibacteraceae bacterium
ATCCTGTCGATTCTGTGGGTAAACTTGTAAAAATAATACTTCAGGGGATGGCTGTATTTGAGTTGTTTCCAGGGCCTGCTGCTGTGGGGGAGGTGCAGCACCCCGTTTTCCCGCACCAGGTAATTTTTGAAATTCAACCGGCGGGAGGTGCGGCTGATGTGAATGTCGAACCAATCCTTTTTGGAGGACAACTCCATGAAATCATATTGCCGGAGAAACTCCGCAGTGATCAGCGTGCAGCAAAAACTGAGGCTCCGGGTGGTCTCTGTGACCGCACCGCTTTCCTTTTTGACATGGGCATACGGAAAATTGTAATTGCCTTCCCTGTCGAGGGTGATCACCCCGATCAGTCCCGGATTTTTTAATTCTCCGGCCAGGTCGGTCAGTTGCTGAATGGTTTCTTTGCGGATCACCACATCCGATTCTATTAATATCAGGGGTACCCGGGCCTGTAACGCCATTTTCTGGGCCATTTGCAGCACCAGCTTGTAATTGGGGGAGGGATTCACCGTATGGTCGCGGAGATGAACGAGTGTAAACCCGGATTTCTCCCGGTTGGCTTCCAGATAATTCTCCGTATCGGAATTGCTGAAATCGTTGAATACCACATATTCGAACTTCCCTTGAGCCTGAGATACGGCTTCGACGGTCATCCGGGTGGTATCCAGGGAATCCTTTACGGGGGTGATTACCAGTGCGTCCATGGGTTACTGCCGGTTAAAGTCACGGGAGTAAGCCTGTGCCGCAGGCATCACCAGGATGTCGTCGATGTTGACATGCGGCGGCCGGGTGATCACGAAGAGGATGGTTTCGGCGATGTCGCTGGCAAACAGCGGGGTAAATCCGTCATAAACTTTTTCTGCCCTTTCCTGGTCGCCGTTAAAACGGACCAGGGAGAATTCAGTTTTTACAGCTCCCGGGGAAATGGCGCTGACTTTGATCCCATATTTCAGGAGGTCGAGCCGCATGGCTTTGGTGAGTGATTGCACGGCATGTTTGGTCGCGCAGTAAACGTTGCCCATCGGATAAGTTTCCCGTCCGGCAATGGAGGAGATGTTGACGATATGCCCTGATTTCCGTTCCGCCATCAGGGGTGATATTTTCCGGGTTACATAGAGCAACCCTTTGAGGTTGGTGTCGATCATTCGTTCCCAATCGGCTGTGACACCCTCGTGGATCGGGTTCATGCCTGCAGCAAGCCCTGCGTTGTTAATCAGGATGTCGATCGCCCTGAAGGCTTCTGGCAGCGTGTCAAGGGCTTCGTCGACGGCTTTCGGGTCCCTGACATCGAAACAGCGGAGTTCAATGTCGCATTTGGTGGTTGCCAGAAGCCGGTTGCGGAGTGCCAGAAGCCGGTCTTCGCGTCTGCCGGTGAGGATAAGCCGGTAGCCGTGGTGAGCCAGCAATTCCGCGGTTGCTTCCCCGATTCCGGAGGTAGCCCCGGTGATCATCACGATTTTATCCATTGAAGGAGCCTTTACTTTACGGCCCGAAATTAAAAAATTCCTGCCACCTGATGGTATTTTCACCCACTTAATTACCTTTGTTTACAGGAATATCTAAAAATGAGCGCCATGACGGAACAGGAAAATGAATGGTCATCTTTCAGCATTGATGAGATTTCAGAGCCGGAAAACATCGGGGATGTGGTATTTTCCCTGATGGTGAACCCCAATCTGTCGACCATCAACTATTTCAACGATTTCAGCGATCAGGTCATTACTCCTGATACGGTCGGTGACGGAGACAAAGACGAAACCGGCATCTTTGAGCTGGACAGTACCGGGCAATGCGTTTCCATGACGACCCATGCTTTTCACCATCACCTTGAAAATGATCCTCAAAAAGCCACTGAAATTCTGATTTCGCGTGCGGCACGGAAAATGCTTTGTTCCGGGGCCAGGCCACAGGTAGTTTCGGCATTTTTGTATCATATTAACTTTGCGGATCCCCATGGCCATTTGATCGCTTCCGGTGCAAGGCGCGGACTGGAACGGGCCGCCCGTACCTTTCACCTGAAGGTCACCGACCGGAAAATCCGGTTCGACCATTTCAGGGGACACGGACCTGTTCCTCCAACTCTTATTGTCAGTATGATGGGGCTGGTGGACAAGAACCAAATTGCCACCCATGAGTTCAGGAGCAAGGGGAACAATATTTTTATGATCGGTAAGCCGTCGGAGGATGTCGGTGCTTCAGAGTATTTGGAATTCTATCACGGCATTTCGAACTCGCCCCTTCCGGAGTTTGAGCTGGAAACCGAAGCCGCCATTCAGAAGGCGCTTGTCAGGCTCCACGAGTTGAAACTGGTGAGCAGCGCCAGCCCGGTAGGGAAAGGCGGACTTTTCTTTACCCTGTTGAGGGCTTCTTTTCCCAACAGCCTGGGTTTCGACATTACTACCGTGGCTGAAGTACGCAAGGATGCCTTCCTTTTTGGCGAAGCCATGGGCAGGATTCTGGTCGATGTGGAACCCGACAAGGAAGATGACTTTGTGGATTTCCTCTCCGGGATGGGGATTCCCTTTTTCATGCTGGGGCATGTGACCCGCGGGGAGATCCGCATCGACGATGTTTCACTGGGTTTTACCGATAAAATGAGTGGTGACCTCTGATGGCACTTCCCTACAACGACCCTGAAAGTGGCAAGAAACAGCAGGTCAGGCTGATGTTCAACAACATTGCAGCCAGGTACGACCTGTTGAATCATCTGTTGTCGTTCAGCATCGACAAGGTATGGCGCAGGAAGGCCATCGGGATGCTGCAGGAGCTTTCACCCCTCACTATCCTCGACGTGGCGACCGGAACAGGTGATTTTGCCATCGAGGCGCTCCGCCTTCTTCCGGAACAGGTTACAGGCACCGATATTTCGGAAGCCATGCTGGGAATAGGAGTACAGAAAGTGAAACGCAGAAAGCTTTCTGACCGGATCAGGTTTGTGCCGGGTGATGCGGAGAACCTTCCCTTTGGAGATGCTGGTTTTGACGCGGTCATTTCAGGTTTCGGGGTCCGGAATTTCGAAGATCCGGAAAAGGGAATCAGCGAGATGTTCAGGGTAATGCGCAATGGCGGGCAGGTGGTGATTCTGGAGTTTTCGAAGCCGAGGAACGCTTTCTTCAGCTTGCTGTACCGTTTTTACTTCTCCAGGGTGTTGCCCGCAATTGGCAGAATGGTGTCGAAAGACAAGTCGGCTTACCGATATCTGCCCGAGTCAGTCCGGGAATTCCCCGACGGAGAGGCTTTTCTGGCATTGCTCAAGCGTGCAGGGTTTGAAAAATGCCGCTTCATGTCACTGACATTTGGCATTGCAGCCATATATACCGGTTTTAAACCTTAAAGGGAGGTTCCGGACAATAAAAACCAGAAATAATTGTTTATGGGATGATGGGAATACGATCTTCAATAAGGATTGCAGGGGTGGTGATGTGGCTTCTGGCAGCCTTCGCCGGGTACGGACAACAGGTGAGGCAGAGGTATCTGACCACCTTTGACGACAAACTGTTTCATTTTGGTTTTACACTCGGGGTGAACACCCTCGATTTCGGCGTGCGGAATTACATGCCTATCGGGGAAAACGGCAACTTTGTCCCTGACAACCGTTGGGTGCCTGAGCCCCATCCCATAGGGTATACCGACACGGTAAGAGCCGATGTGGCAGGATTGATTCCCGGTTTTACCGTTGCCATTGTGACCAACCTGCGGATGACCCGGCACCTCGATCTGCGTTTTCTGCCGGGGATGTCGTTCGGGGAACGGAAACTTCAATACAACATTGAGGTAATCGACAACAACTTCACCTTCAACGAACCGCAATATGACTACTCGATCAAGTCGACTTTCATAGACTTTCCCCTTTTGGTGAAATACAAGGCTGACCGGATCAACAACGGGCGTCCCTATGTGGTTTTCGGGGGAGCCATGCGGATCGACATCTCCAAGTCGGCATCAGAGGACCTGGTGGGGCTTACCCGGTCGGGGTACTATGCCGAGCTGGGAGCAGGATGGGACAGCTACCTTCAGTTTTTCAGATTTTCTGTAGAGGCGAAGGTGAGCCTGGGTTTGAACAACCAACTGGGCAAAGGCCCCGACAATACCCAGCGCCAGTATTACACCGACGCACTCCGTTCCCTCAAATCGAACATCTTCACCCTGTCGTTCCATTTTGAGTAGAGGGGTTTTTACTTCCCGGACACAATTTTCACCGCTTATTTTCTTCTTCTGATTTCAGACATCACGATCGCTGCCGCGGTGGAAACATTCAGGGAATCCACCACGCGCCTACCGGCAGAGAAGTCGGGGATGGCAATTTTAAGGCTGATGAAGGGGAGGAGTTCCCTGCCGATGCCATTGCCCTCGTTACCCAGGAGGATGATTCCGTGGCAGGGAAGCGCTGCGGAATAGATGTTCTCCCCGTCCATAAAGGTTCCCATTGTCGGAATATTCCTTTCTTCCTGAGATTTGAGGAAGCCCGGAAGGCTTGTGTAATGGACCCTTACCGAGGAGATGGCCCCCATGGTGGCCTGTACTGCCTTGGGATTGTAAATGTCGGCAGTGCCCGGAGAGCAGACGATATCGGTGATTCCGAACCAGCAGGCCAGCCGTACGATGGTTCCCAGATTTCCCGGATCCTGGATGTCGTCGAGTACAATTACAGGATTGACGGCAGCTACATCTTCTTCCAGAATGAAGGAAGGAATGCGGCAGAGGGCAAGGGAGTGCTGCGGATTTTTCAGCAGGCTGGCTTTGGCGATTTCAGCTTCGTCACTTTCGGTCCATTCTGTGGCACGGGTCAGAAGCGGCTCCACCTCCCCGAGGAATCCGGGTGTGCCTGCCAGAAATACCACTTCGGTGCCGGACTCCAGCAGCGACTTCACCAGCTTGTCCCCTTCTGCCACGAATAGGCAATCCTGGTTCCTGAATTTTTTGTGTTCCAGCGATTTGATCAGTTTGATCCTGTTTCTGCCCAGCATAAAAATGATTTTTTTAAAGATAAAACCAAAAACAGAGACTCAGCACGGATCCGTTGATTATTTTTGTGAAAACAGAATGAAGCTTCATGATACACATGATCCCATCGTCCCGTTCCGACCTTTTTGCCGCCGTACTCCTGTTTTTATTGGTCATGGCTTCATGCACGGGAACCCGTTATGTTCCCGATGGAGAATACCTTTTGAACAAGGTCGATGTGGAGACCGGCAATAAGGATATCAACAGGGAAGAGCTGATGTCGTATGTCAGGCAGCGGGGCAATACGCGCATCCTGGGATTTTTTAAATTTCACATGTGGATTTACAACCTTTCGTCACCCGACAAGCCGGATAGCTGGCTGAAGCGGACAGGTGAGGCCCCTCAGATATATGACGAAGGGCTGGCCATCCAGTCGCGTGAGCAGATCAGGCAATATCTTTACAACAAGGGGTATTACAATGCAACGGTGGAATTTGAACCCGACATCCTCCGGAAAAACAGTAAAAAGCGGAATCTTCACTTTAAGATCAAAACCGGCGATGCCTGGCTGGTCGACGATCTGAAATATGAAATCGGCGACAGCGCCATGCAACGGCTTTTCAGTGAAGGTTACCGTCCCCGGAATCTCAGGGAGGGAGCCTTTTTTGATCTGGATATGCTTGACCGTGAGCGGGATCATATCGCAGGATTTTTCAAGAACAAGGGGTATTACTACTTTTCCAAGCCGTTCGTTTTTTTCGAAGCCGATACGCTGCAGCAACACGGATTTGCCGATCTGAAGATGCTGACGGAGCTTCCGGGAGGCACTGAGAATGATTCCCTCCGGATTTTCAGGCCTTACCGGCTGAACCGGTTTACCTTTAAAGTAGCTGTGGGAGGGCAGGAAACCGGGGAAAACGACACGATCAGGGAGGGACGGAATACCTTTGTCTTTTCGCCGTCGTTGCAGTACAACCCGAAACTCTTCCGCAGGCTCAATAAAATGGAATCCAGCGAATGGTACCATGCAGGAAATGCGGAGAAGACTTTTGAAGGGCTGAACCGGTTGCGGCAATTCCGGTTTATCAATATCAATTTCAGGGAACCCGAAGATGCCCCTGATTCAGCAATGCTCGACTGTTTTGTGGATCTCTCCCCACTGAGCCGGCAATCGACTTCGTTCGACGTGGAGGGTACCAATACCTCGGGAAACTTCGGGATTGCCGGCAATCTCAACTATTCGCACCGGAACCTCTTCCATGGGGCGGAGATTCTGAACCTGAAGCTGAGGGGGGCCATGGAACGGCAGCAGGCCATTGTGAAGGACGAATCACTCGACTTCAATACCCGGGAGTTGGGCGTGGAAGCCACGTTGATTGTCCCCAGGCTGCTGATGCCCGGGAATTTCTTCCCTTCCTCAGGGAATTCTTTGCCCAAGACCCTGTTTACCCTTGGATACAACTTCCAGCGCAGGCCCGACTATACCCGGACCATTTCCACCATGCGGTTGGGATACGAGTGGATGACCTCCGACTATCGGCGTCACAATCTGAATATCTTTGACTTTAACCTGGTGAATCTTTCGAGGTTTGATCCGGCATTCATCAATTCGATTTATGACCTCTACATCCGGGGCAGTTTTACCGATCACCTGATCCTGGCGGCCAACTACTCCTTTGTTTACAACACCCAATCGATCAGGACGAGGGAGAATTACTCCTATCTCCGTGTGTCGGCCGAATCGTCGGGAAATTTCCTCAACCTGCTTTCGCATATCACCGGAGCAGCCAAAACCACGGAACGTGATTCCACCGGCCTGAAACCCCAGGAATACTATAAAATACTCGATACGCGCTATGCCCAGTACGTCAGGGGGGATGCGGAATTCCGGAAGGGCTATGTGCTCGACAAGTACAACAGTGTGGTGGGAAGGCTCTTTTTCGGGATAGGGCTTCCCTACGGGAATTTTGATGTGTTGCCTTTTGAAAAGAAGTATTTCACCGGGGGTGCCAACGGGATCAGAGCCTGGCAGGTACGGTCGCTTGGCCCGGGGACCTATCGTGCTCCAGAGGATTCTTATCCCAACCAGTCGGGCGATATCAAGCTGGAAGCCAATCTGGAATACCGTTTCAAGCTGGTCCGGTTCTTTGAGGGGGCGTTCTTTCTCGATGCCGGCAACGTGTGGGCCATCAACGAGAGGGACAACCGGTCGGGGGCCCAGTTCAGGCCCGGGGAGTTTTACAAACAGCTTGCCCTGGGGACCGGTACAGGATTCAGGTTCGATTTTACCTATTTTATTTTCCGGCTCGACCTGGGAATGAAGGTGCGCGATCCGGCGCAGGCGGAATACAACGGGTGGATCCCCGGCCACCGCAAACTTAAAGGCAACGATTTCAACCTGTCGTTTGCCATCGGGTATCCGTTCTAAAGGTCAAGAAAAAAAGTTCAAAGGTTCCAAAGTTCCAGGGCTTCGCAGTTCCATGTTGTTCCAAAGTTCCATGCCTGCGGCGTTCCAAAGTTCCAGGTTCCAAGGTTCCAGGGTTCCAAGGCTGCGCCGTTCAACAGTTGTAGAAAGGCACTGGTTCCAAGGTTCCAATGGTCCAAGGCTGCGCCGTTCAAGATTGTTCCAGGGTTCCTGGGTTGTCATTCAATGGTCATTCAATGGTTATTCGATGGTCATTCGTGGTATCCGGATTGCCCATCAGGTTTTTGCGGGCTGAAAGCCCAGCTTATTTCAGCCCAATGGCAACGCCTTGGGTTATGAATCCGCATGAGGGTAGCCGGGCGCCCTGAAAGGGCAGGTACCCTTTGGAATCAGGGCAGAAGCCCGGCATGGGAGGAGACTTTCATCAAATCAACTTGTCATCCCGACTGAATGGAGGGATCTCACTTCCCCCCCGACTGAACCCCGGGCTAAAGTGGTGTTGGCATAAGCTGCCCCTACAGGGCGCTGGCCGGGAATAAACGTGCGCATCCCCGGGGCGTTGCCCCGGGCTGACATGAACCGGGCCTGCAGCCCGCAAATCTTCGTGGTAAGAACCAGACCTGGATTTTTAACCGGATAATTTGTAATCGATTTCGCCACTACGTGGCTTCCCGAATGATGGGGTTATGCCGCGTCTACAAAGATCCGGGCAGCTACGCCGCCAAAATCCACAGGCCCCTTATCTGGAAGACGAGACTCCGCGACGCTCCGTGATTCAGTGATCCGGTGATCCCGTGATTCAGTTATGGATATTGGATATTCGGTATTGGGTATTGGCTTCCACCACTTCCCCCTGATCCCTCCTGCGTCGGGCCAGGGTACTCCTCCTGGCCAGGAGGAGAAAAATTCGGATCCCCGGTTATGCTCCCCAGTCCCTC
>CAYYJE010000098.1:0-6412 GCA_964472165.1 uncultured Prolixibacteraceae bacterium
CTTGTCCGCAAACCCTTTGAAATGATTCACAACCAGATGCTAGGCGGGTTTGAAATGATTTATCCCCATTCACCCACCGAGATTTTTTTCGGAATCGAAAATGGATTTGCCCGCTACTCCCCGGGGTCCATTATGCCTTTAGACATTCCATTCAGGGTTTATATCAGAAGGTTCGAAACCCCTGAACAACTATTCTGTTGCGGGGATGACCAACTTCGCCCCGAAGGCAGCCCCAAAGCGATACCAGCGATCCTTTACCGGAAAAATTCCGTAAAAATCAGCTACTCATCTCCCAGTTATGATGGATTAAATGAAGTTTTGTTCAGTTATCATCTGAAAAACTACGACGAGGAATGGTCCGGATGGTCCGTTACTCCCTTCTGTGAATTCTCCAAACTGCGGGAAGGAGAATATACCTTTACGGTGAAAGCCAGGGACATTCTGGGCAACGAAAGCGAAACCGACCGGTTCACTTTCAGGATTCTACCACCCTGGTACCGGTCACGTCTTGCCCGTGCAGCATACCTCATCCTCCTTCTTCTGGCACTTTTCCTGGTCATTAAACTCATTCTCCTTAGAATTGAAATCTCAAAACGCAGGGAGCGACTCCGCCAAATCAGGGCATACCGTTCCCGGGAGCAAAACTACCAGCGGGAAGCCCTCCTTGCTGAAAAAGAGATTGTAAACCTGCGCAATGAAAAGCTGAAAGAAGGCATGATCCACAGGGATAAGGAATTGGCCAACCAGACACTCCACCTGATCGGGAAAAACAAATTTCTCTGGAAACTGAAAGAAGAGCTTCGTAAAATCGAAGAACAGTCAAAGAATGAGACCCTGAAAACACGGCTTAACCTGCAAATCAGAAAAATAGACAAGGAACTCGACGACGAAAAGCAGTGGGAACTGTTCGAAACAGCATTCGATGAGGTGCACGAAGACTTTCTTTTGCGGCTTAAGCAGAAATTCCCGGATCTGACTCCCAGAGAGATGCGGCTCTGTGCCTACCTCAAGATGAATATCAGCACCAAAGAAATTTCTTCCCTGATGAATATTTCAGTCCGGGGTGTGGAGATCAGCCGGTACCGGCTCCGGAAAAAACTGGGCATCGACCGTGAAGTCAACCTGATCAGGTTCATTCTCGACCTTTGATACATACCAGATGAATTATTAAAACATTATTAATTAATGTTAATTCATTGATTATATGGTTTTTATTTTCATAATTGATGTATTTTTGATGTAATACCTCCGGCTTCATGATGTGTGTTATATGTAGCTTTTAGTTTGTGGCCAATCTTTAAACCCTCTAATTTTGCACCATAAAGATTCAAAAAGTTTAAAACACAATCTATGAAAAAAATTGTATTGTTTTATCTCTTCTCATTCCTGACCGTGGGCTTGTTTGCGCAGGGTCTGAGAATTTCGGGGACAATCACCTCGGCAGAAGACAATCTGCCTTTGCCGGGGGTTTCCGTGGTGGTGAAAGGGACGACAACCGGCACCATCACCAATTTCGACGGAAACTATGAATTGGCCAATGTCCCGGCCAATGCCACACTGCTCTTTTCCTTTATAGGAATGCGCTCCCAGGAGATACCTGTAAATAACCAGACTTCTATCAACATCGTTTTAGAGAGTGATGTGATCGGAGTTGACGAAGTGGTGGTAGTGGGTTATGGTGTGCAGAAAAAGAGCCTGGTTACCGGTGCCATTGCCAAGGTAGACGGGGACGAGCTTCGGAAAGCTACCGACATGCGGGTTACACAGGCACTGCAGGGAAAAACCGCCGGGGTAGTGATCTCCAGCAATTCAGGGCAACCGGGCGACCAGATTTCGGTGCGCGTAAGGGGTACCGGCACCAACGGCGATGCGGAACCCCTGTATATCATTGACGGTCTTCCCATGAGTGGTGCTGGAACCGACTTCCTCAACTCGGGCGACATCGAGTCGATCGAAGTGCTGAAAGATGCGGCATCGGCAGCCATCTACGGAGCCCGCGGTGCCAACGGCGTGGTGCTGATCACGACCAAAACAGGACGCAAGGGCACCAAGCTCACCGTGAACTACGACGGCTATTATGGGGTCCAAAATCCCTGGAAAAAACTCAGCCTGCTCAACAGCAGCGAGTACACCATGCTGATCAACGAGGCAGCCCTCAACGGCGGACAGGATTATGCCTTCACTCCCGCCGAAATTGCAGGTTTCACTGCCAATACCGACTGGCAGGATGAGATGTTCTACTATGACGCACCCAAGCAAAACCATGCACTGAATTTCAGCGGCGGCAGCGACAAAATCGAATACTCCTCCTCTCTCAACTATTTTAAACAGGACGGGATCGTCGCCAAAGGGAAATCCAATTTCGAAAGGATTAGTTACAGGCTCAGCACCAATGCCGACCTTGGTGCCGTAAAAGTAGGCGGCAATGTGAACCTGGCAGGAATTGTCAGCCAGGGTGTCGCCACCAACGACCGGTATGGTACCGGTTTGAACCAGGCCCTCAATATGCCGCCTATTGTTCCCATCTACAATGAAGACGGCTCCTATGCCACCCCCGAGCAATTCGGCATCGGCATGCAGGAAATTACCAACCCGGTGGCGCTGATGGATTACACCACCATGTCAAAAACCCGCACCAACAAACTGATTGGCGGAGTTTTCGGGGAACTCAGTTTTGGCAAACTCTTTCCGGTTCTTACCGGGCTTACCTTCCGCACCTCTTTCGGCGGGGAATATTCCATGGTGAACAACGACAACTACACCCCCTTGTATTACATCGACGCCCTTCACTTTGCCGTCGATGACCAGGCAGGGAAAAGCATCAACATCTATTCCCGGTGGAATTTTGAGAACGTGCTTACCTATGACAAAACCCTCGATGTGCACCATTTCACCCTGATGGCCGGAACTACCGCCTTCAAGGATATGTGGGAAAGCCTGAGTGGTTCCAAAAAAGATGTGATTTTCGACGACTTCGAACACTCTTATCTTGACAATGCCACGGATCCCGAAAGTGCCGCTGTGGGTGGCGGAGCCTCAGAGCATACGGTGGCCTCCATCTTCGGACGTATCAACTATGACCTGATGGATCGTTACATGTTTGCCGCCACCCTTCGCCGTGACGGTTCCTCCCGCTTCGGCGACCAGAACAAATATGGATATTTCCCCTCTGCATCCATCGGCTGGGTACTCTCGCGCGAAAATTTCCTGGAAGGTCTGTCAAACACCTTCGACATGGTAAAACTCAGGGCCAGCTGGGGCCAGAACGGGAACGAGAACATCGGGAACTTCGGGTACACCTCCATCATCGGCAACGGCGCCATATACTATTTCGGCGACAGCAAGACCCAATACAACGGAACTGCACCCACCAGTATCGCGAACCCCTCCCTCAAGTGGGAAACCTCAGAACAGACCAACTTCGGACTTGACCTGGCGAAAGCAGGTTTCAGGGCAACCCTCGACTACTACATCAAAACCACCAAGGACTGGCTGGTAACAGCCCCCGTACCGATGATGGTCGGGAACTCGGCACCTACCGTGAATGGCGGTTCCGTGCGGAACAGTGGTTTTGAAGCCGAATTTGGCTACCGCAAGAAATTCGGAGATCTCAGTTTTGACGCTTCCATCAACGGCGCCTATAACAAGAATGAAGTACTCGATATCCAGAACTCCGAGAAGAGGCTCCAGGGTGGCGATGGCGGTTTCGGCCAGGCAGGAATCCTTTACGCCGAAGTAGGTTCTCCGATGGGCGTTTTTTACGGCATCAAAACCGACGGCATTTTCCAGACCACCGATGAAATTGCTAATTATAAAAATGATAAAGGCGGATTAATCCAGCCCAATGCCAAACCGGGAGATATTAAATTCATCGACTTTGACCTTGACGGTTCGATCTCAGACGGTGACCGTCAGCAAATCGGCTCCCCGTATCCCGATTTTACGGGTGGATTGAACCTCAACCTCGAGTGGAAAGGATTCGACCTGAACATGTTCTGGTATGCCGCACTGGGGCAGGAGATTTTCAGGGCTACCCGACGGTACGACATGAACTTCACCAATTATACATCCGAATGGCTCGACCGCTGGACCGGTCCGGGTACTTCCAACCACTTTCCCAGGGTTACTTTTGTGGATGACAACGTCAACATGAAAACGGTCAGCGACTTCTTCATTGAAGATGGCAGCTTCGTCCGCCTGCGCAACACCAGCCTGGGATATACCCTTCCCAAAAGCATTACTGAACCTGTCAAAATCAGCAGGGTAAGGTTCTATGTATCGGCAGAAAACCTGGTTACCCTCACGCCCTACAAAGGGTATGATCCTGAAATCGGCGGCGGTGTCTTCAGCAATGGCATCGACCGGGGTATCTATCCGCAAGCCCGTACCATACTGGGTGGTGTAAATATTACTTTCTAATGCAGCCAATCCAATAATAAGAAGTCACATGAAAAATATAAAATTAAATCTGTTTGCAGTATTGGCTATGACGCTTGGACTGATCTCCTGTTCCGAAGAATTTCTGGAACTTGAGCCCAAGACCGGCCAGGTGGAAGCCAACTATTACAAAAATGAAGAGCAGGCGTTTCTTGCTGTTACCGCCGTGTACGATACCTATGCGTTACAAAACTGGCAGTTCATACCGACGATGTCGGATATTTATTCCGATGATGCTTTTTGCGGCGGGTCGGACGTGACCGACATGGCGCAGTGGCAGGATATAGAAATGTTTAAAATGGATGCGGAGAACAACTCCTCAGCCGACTTGTGGAACCGTTGTTACGCCGGCGTTTACCGTACCAACCTTTATCTCCAGAAACAGGAGGGTGTGGAGTGGAAAACCGAAGGAATGAAGGAGAGGCTCGAAGCAGAGGTGTTGTTCCTCAGGGCATATATTTACTTTGACCTGGTCCGTCACTACGGATCGGTACCCATCATTACCGAAGTGCTTCCCAGTGTGGAGGATTACAAAAACCTGACCCAGAACACACCGGAGGAAATTTTCACCCAAATTGCCACCGACCTGCTGAAAGCAATCCCTGCCCTGCCCGTAAAATTGGCTTCCACGGAAAAAGGACGGATTTCCAAAGGTGCCGCCCAGGCGTTAATGGCCCGCTGGTATCTCTACCACGAAGGATTTGCCAAACCTGTGCTGGGTGTTCCTGCATGGTCGAACGGCTCCACTACCATCGACAAAGCATATGCGCTTAAAGCCCTGGACGAAGTGATCGCTTCAAAAGAATATGACCTGTTGCCCAATTATGCCGACGTTTTCAACTGGGCTAACCAGAACCACAAGGAGTCGCTGTTGGAAATGCAGTATTCTGAAAAAGCCCTTTCCGGAGACTGGGGAGGATGGAATATCAACGGCAACTTCTCCAGTGTATGGCTGAGTGTGCGCAATCCCGTGGGTGATAACGATGCGGTCTTCCCGGGTTGGTCTCTGGCTGTACCCACATGGAACCTGGCCAATGAATTTGAAACCGGTGATCCCCGGAAGGAAGTCACCCTGTACAATGCGGACCAAAGACTTACTTCCTATACCAAAGCTTTCATGAACACGGGTTATTTCAACAAAAAATACATGGCCTGGAAAGCTTACGTCGGTCCTGGTGGCGATCAGGCACATAACTTCCCGCGCAACTTCATCGACATCCGGTATGCCGATGTTCTGCTGATGGCCGCCGAACTTTACCTGGCCGACAATCCCGCCAAGGCTCTGGAATATTTCAACAAGGTTCGCACCCGGGCTTTGGGAACCAGCGCCGCCAAGACCTCCATTACCCTCGACGACATCTACCACGAACGGCGTGTGGAATTAAGCGGCGAAGGTCTCCGCAAATGGGACCTCCTCCGCAGGGGACTGCCTTATGCGGAAACTAAAATTAACGCCAGCTTTGTCCTGCCACAGGGAATTGCCAACGCCTCCCATTTCACCGGCCGGACCTTCAAAGCCAACACCTGGGGAATGTTCCCGATCCCGGCCAGCGAGATCAGGAATGTGAATACCGGTGTGCTGAACCAGTTTGTTCCTGCTTACAAGTAATGACCCTTCACCAAAATTATCAGATCAACTGTAATAATTCGAAATATGAAAAATTCAAAATATAAAATTCTGGCATGGGCGTTTATCCTGGCGATGGTTGTCGCCTGCCAGCCCATGGAAGAGGACAAACCCGAAGCCGGCCAGGTGTTGCCTCCCGATGCCGGAGCGCTTGATTTCTCAATCACCCCGGCTGCCGACGGCTTCCGCTACGCGCTGCAGTTCACCCAGCCCGAAATTAAGGGAATCTATCAGGTTTCATGGGATATGGGCAATGGCTCGGTTGCTTCCGGAGAAAAAGCCAACGCTTATTACCCGCTTCCCGACACCTATACGGTGAAGATGACCGTGAAGACCAATATGGGCAGC
>CAYYJE010000098.1:6512-10954 GCA_964472165.1 uncultured Prolixibacteraceae bacterium
TTCCTCCTCGATATGATGGTCGTCTACAACGATTTCAGCGAAGTAGCGATGGCCCCGGTACTCGGACAGGATTGCAACGTGTCAGTGGTTGACAATCCCGGGAAAGTCTATCCCAACAAAAGCACCAAAGTGGCAAGCTATTCCAAAACCAATAACGAATGGGCAAATGCTTACCTGCAGCTTCCTGCGGGATACCGCTTTGACCTGCGCAATCAGCAGGTTTTTAAAATCATGGTTTACGGCAAAGCAGGTGACGTGGTGCTGATGAAACTTGAAAATACCGACCGTGGGGGAAATGCCTGGCAGACCGGAACCTACGATCTTAAATACACCATCAAGAAAGACAATACCTGGGAAGTTGCGGAATTTGATTTCAACGGCATCGGCGCTGGTTATGACTGGACTGGCGACCAGTTTACCAGCAACATTATTGCCGACAACCGCTTTAATCATGACTTCTACAATGTGGTCCGGATTATGCTCAATCCCGGTGTGGCGACAGGCACCCATGAGTTCTGGTTCGACGAACTGGCTGGTCCGCATGTCGAAGGGCTGAAATCGGCCACCAGGAAGTAACATTCCTGTAACAATCTGACAATTAATTAAATAAACCCGGAGGCAGGCATGAAAACTGTCTTCCTCCGGGTTTTCTGTTTCCCTTTTTTTCTTATAAATCATCAGTAAACAGCTGTTCCATGAAGAAACTTATTTTTTCCCTTCTAATAGGGTCTGCCGCCCTGATTTGGCAGTGTACCCCCAAAACCACCACACCGGCCTGGCAGCTCGTTTGGAACGATGAATTCGATTACACCGGCTTCCCCGACAGCACCAAATGGAGCTACGATACGCAGGGAAATGAATACCGGTGGGGAAATAACGAGTTACAGTACTATACCGCCAACCGGATTGAAAACAGCCGCGTCGGCGATGGCAAGCTCACCATTACCGCCATCAAAGAAGAGATGGAAGGCCGGAATTACAGCTCTGCCCGGCTGATCACCAGAGGAAAAGGGGACTGGCTGTACGGCCGCTTTGAAATCAGTGCCAAACTTCCGACGGGAAGAGGCATGTGGCCTGCCATCTGGATGATGCCCACCAAGGGGGAATACGGGGGATGGCCTGGCAGCGGTGAAATCGACATTATGGAAAACGTGGGTTACGACCCTGATACCATCGTAGGTACCGTACATACCCAGGCCTACAATCATTCCATTGGCACCCAGAAAGGAAAACGGATCAGCATCCCCGACTGCCATGAAACCTTCCACCTCTACGCACTTGAATGGGAACCTGAAGAATTGAGGATTTATGTGGACTCTACCCTCTATTTCACCTATAAAAACGAAGGAACCGGGTCAGAAGCATGGCCGTTTGACAAGCCTTTTTACCTGCTGCTCAACGTGGCGGTGGGCGGTAACTGGGGAGGTTCCAGGGGTGTGGATGACACGATATTCCCGCAACAAATGGTGGTCGATTACGTAAGGGTTTATCAGAAACCGGAAGCTATAAAGCAGTAGAAAATGATGAAGCCACTCCTTTTCATTTCCCTGATGGTCACCCTGACGATTCCCTTCCGGGGAAGCGGGCAAACCGGCTGTAACCAGCTGGTATGGGCCGATGAGTTTGAAGGAACGGGCGCCCCCGATGCCACCCGATGGAATTTCGAAACCGGGGGAGGCGGTTGGGGAAACAATGAAATCCAGTTTTATACCGATAGCCGCAACAACTCATACATCAGCAACGGCGCCCTGAAGATCCATGCCCGGAAAAACAACGGCACCTGGACTTCTGCAAGAATGGTCACTTCCGGGAAAGCCTCCTGGAAATACGGCCGCTTTGAGATCAGGGCCAAACTTCCCACCGGAAAAGGCACCTGGCCCGCGCTTTGGATGATGCCTCAGAATGGTGTTTACGGGGGATGGCCTAACAGTGGCGAAATCGACATCATGGAACATGTGGGCTATGACCCCGGGAAAATCCATGGCACCGTACATACCGAAGCTTACAACCACAAACTGAACACCCAGAAGGGAGGCAACATCATGGTCAGCAATTTCAATACGGCATTCCATGATTATGCCATCGAATGGACAGAGACGGAAATCAAATGGTTTGTCGACGGAACTCCCTATTTCACCTTCGTCAACGAAAATAAAACCTATAAGGAATGGCCTTTTGACCATCCTTTCTTCCTGATTTTCAACATCGCCATCGGAGGGGACTGGGGCGGAGCCCAGGGAATCGATCCTGACCTCACGGAAGCGGTCATGGAAATTGACTATGTGCGCATCTACAGCAATTCCCTCCCGGCTCCCGTGATCACCGGACCAGCCTTTGTCTCCCCTCAACAACAGGTTATCTTCAGTGTAACACAGCCCGGACAGCTTCAGTACAACTGGAAATTTCCCACCGGCGTGACCGTGTTGAGTGGTGAAGGAACGGCAAATGTGACCGTGAAATGGAACGACCAACCCGGACAGGTGACCGTAGAAGCAAAAAATGCCTGCCAAACGGTAACATCTGTCCCGTTTCCTGTGGCCATTCAGTCGAAACCCGATGGTGAATTCTGGGTAATCCCTTTCACCGGAGGAGTAAACAACACCCTTCTGTGGAGTGCCATGCCCGGCACCGATAACCAGATTACCCTGCGTGCAGAAAACCAGCAACTCGTGGTCACCTACAACATCCAGAACCCGTCGGCAAATCCCCACATTTTGCTGAATCTTCCCGCCGTTACCGACCTGACGCGTCACCGGAAAATGACGATTCAGCTAAAAGCCATGACCGGCATGGCTCCTTCCAATGTACGCATTGATCTCCCTGATGTGAACGGACAGGTGGACCTGAACGATCTTTTCAAGATTGACAATCCCACAGATGACGGACAATTCCGGGAATACCTGAAGAGCTTTACCATGAGTACAACAGGCGGATGGCAACCTTCAAAAATCAGTCAGGTCAAAATTTACTTTAACTATGGAATTCTTGGGAGGAAAGGAGCCGGCGAATTTGTGCTGAAAGATCTGAAAATGCAGGATCCCAATTTTACAAAAACACCGGTATTTTCCGAAAATCAGGAGCTTATAATCTATCCGAATCCCGTTTCAGGACCCCTGGAAATCCGTTCTTCCCGCTCTTTTTCAACCCTCCGGATTCACGATATTTCAGGAAGGACGCTCCTCATACGGGAGTTTCCGCCGAAGAAATCACAACGGATTGATTTGGAGAGGCTTTCACCAGGAGTTTATCTGATTGAAACCTCCGACGGAAAAGTCTGGAATGAAAAGCGGCTTATCCTCAAGCGCTGATCTGCAAGAACTTTACTTCCACTGATAAATCCTGACATAATCCACCCGATATTCCATGGGGAAGATGGTGTCGTCAATACCTTGCCGGCCTCCCCAGTCTCCCCCGATGGCCAGATTGATGAGCAAATACTGGGGTGATTCAAATGGCCATTCGCCGATGCCCTCCCCTTTCCTGGGGCAGGAGTAATACATCCGGTCATCGAACCAGAAATCGAGCCGGTCGGCGTGCCACTCGACGGCATAGACGTGAAAATCCTCAAACGGTTTTACCTTTTCAATCTTTCCGCCCCTTCCGGTATTAATGGAATGGTTGTAATCCTTGGTATGCACGTTGGCATACACCATGCCGGGTTCATACCCCACAAACTCCATGATGTCGATTTCGCCACAGGCTGGCCAACCCACCTCCCTGATATTGGCGCCAAGTGTCCAAATGGCTGGCCAGGTGCCCCGCCCATGTGGCAACTTGGCCCTGACTTCGATACGGCCTCCGGTAAATTCGTATTTCCCTTTGGAATTGATACTGGCAGAGGTATAATGTGCCTCTTTGAACTCCTCCTTCACGGCAGTAATGACCAGATGTCCGTTCTCTACTCTGGCATTCTCCGGCCTTTCCTTTGTATAGTACTGAGCCTCCCTGTTCCTCACAAATCCGGTCTCATACCCCCATTTCGAGGGATCAGGCAATCCGGAATAATCAAACTCATCGGACCATACCAGCTTTTTTGCTTTTTCAGGTCCGGAATTTCCACTACCCCAGCCAATTAAGGGCAGAATGACCACAAGTATACCAATCAGGTTCTTCATGAATTATGTTTAAAATGTCCAAATAACGGGGTTATTCTATCGATGCTTGATTGGCCAGTCCAATCCGGCCATTGATATTTTCCACCGCCTTTTCAAGCCTTTCGTGGTTATTCCTGTTTTTCAGCAGATATTGAGTTTCAAGATTGGCATTGTACGCTTCCATCGACATGACTACCACGCTGCGACCCCTCGGCCGGTAGACAATCAGCAGTTCGCCGTCATCTGAAACCATGTCAAGGTTCTGCTTGAGTTCACCCCTCAATTCCGAATAGTTGATTGTCTTCATGAAATCTTATATTACGTACAAATTTAAGTACTTTTTTATTC
>CAYYJE010000099.1:0-10898 GCA_964472165.1 uncultured Prolixibacteraceae bacterium
ACCATTTGAAAAAGGGCTTCATGGCATTCGGGAAGTCCGGTAACCTCGGCAGGCCAGTAATTCATCTCGGTGTTGATGTTGACTGTCCACTTGCTGTCCCACGGAGGATTGAGCTGGTCGTTCCATATCCCCTGCAGGTTGGCGGGTTGTGTCCCCGGCCTGCTGGAGGAGATCAGCAGGTACCGGCCGTACTGAATATAAAGGGCCAGCAATTGGGGGTCTTCTGCCGTTTTGCTGAAACCGATGATGCGCTGGTTGGTGGGTAACAATGCCTGGCTGTTGGTGCCGAAATTCACATCAAAGCGGTTGAACAGGTGGGTATAGTCGGCCAGGTGCCGCTTCAGGAGGGTATTGAATTTCTTCGAACCGGCCGACTCCAGTTGCTGGCGAGCGATTTTATCAGGGTCGCCGCTCACATCCTTGTAATTTACATAATTGGTAGCGCCAGTCAGAACCAGGGTGGCCGTTGTGGCTCCGGAAACGAAAATCCGGCTCTCCTGCACCTCCAGGGTACCGTTGGTAATGACCCTGGCGAAGGCTACCCCGCGCAGGGCACCTTCTTTGACCTGCACCTCAAGGCGCAAGGTATTCCCCGACGCTTCCACCCTTTTCGCTTCGTGTAGGGCATCGAATCCCAGTGAAAAACTGAGGGCTCTTTTCCTTCCGGCGGTCAGCCTGACCACGATGGCCCGGTCGGGATGGCTGGCAAAGGTTTCGCGGGTATAGGTCACCCCTCCCGACTGGTAGGTGACCCGGTGGAGGGCTTTGTGGAGGTCCAGTTCCCGGGAATATTGGGAAAAAGCACCATGGCCGGGAAAATGGAGCTTAAGTTCGCCAAAGGACTGGTAAGCCATCTGCCGGATGGGATCACTCATAAATTCCTGCATGGCCAGTTCTTCCGCTTCCTTCTGTTTTCCTATAAAGAGCAGTTGCCTGATGGTGTCGAGATAGGCCGAGGCTCCCTTCCGGGCATAATCACAGGGCGAACCGGTCCAGAGGGTCTCTTCGTTAAACTGGATCCGCTCGTTTTCTGCCCCGCCGAAGATCATGGCGCCCAGGGTTCCATTCCCGACGGGAAGGGCTTCGGTCCATTTTTCAGCCGGCTGCGAATACCACATTTTCAGGGTGTTGTTGCTTCCTTTTGTACCATATGACAACAAAGCAACGAGCGTAAACAGAATGAAGTTCCTTAACCGCATAATCTGATGGTTTTTCCCCGAAAGTAGGCACATTTTCTTTAATTTTGATCAATAATCAGTGGAAGAAATCGGATGACATCAAAAGAGCAGTTTGACAGAACAATGAATCACCAACAGCCGGAGAGGGTGGTGGTGGATTTTGGTTCTACCTCGGTGACCGGCATTCATGTGCTGGCTGTTGAAAATCTGAGAAGGTATTATGGGTTGGAAAGAAAGCCCGTAAGGGTGATTGAACCTTACCAGATGCTGGGAGAGATTGATACGGCGCTGATGGATGCCATGGGTATCGATGTGGTGGGAGCCTGGGGGCCGGGAAACATGTTTGGATTTTTCAACCATGAGCCTTTTCACGAATTTGTCACTCCGTGGGGTCAGAAAGTACTGGTTCCCGAAGGTTTCAGAACAACCAGGGATGACAGGGGTGATGTGCTGATATACCCTCAGGGCGACCTTTCTGCGCCTCCTTCTTCGAGGATGCCTTCCAGCGGTTATTTTTTCGATGCCATAGTAAGGCAGGAACCGTTTGATGAATTAAATCCCGATGTGAACGACAACCTCGAAGAATTTGGGCTCATCAGCGATGCGGATCTGGATTTCTGGAGGGCGTCAGCAATGAAGGCACGTCTTACCGGGAAAGCGGTAGTAGCCGCGTTCGGGGGAACTGCCCTGGGAGATATTGCCCTGGTTCCGGCGGTACAGATGAAACGGCCCAAAGGAGTACGTGACATCGCGGAATGGTATATGAGTTTGCTGATACGGCCTGAATACATTAAGGCAATCTTTGAGCGGCAGACGGAGATCGCGCTGGAGAATTTCTCCCGGCTGAACAAAGTGGCAGGCGAATATGTCGATGTGGTGAATATTTGCGGAACAGATTTCGGTACCCAGGAGTCGACCTTCTGTTCTCCCGGACAGTTTGACGAACTGTGGCTGCCTTATTACCGGAAGATCAACGATTGGGTGCATGCACATACGAACTGGAAAACCTTCAAACACTCCTGCGGAGCTGTTGAATCGCTCATCACCCGATTCATTGATGCCGGTTTTGATATCCTCAATCCGGTGCAGGTGGGTGCGCGGGGGATGGATCCCGCCACCCTGAAGATGAAGTATGGCAACGACCTGGTCTTCTGGGGAGGAGGGGTCGACACGCAGAAAACACTTCCCTTTGCTTCTCCGGATAAGGTCAGGGAGGAGGTACTCCGGTTGTGCGGGATCTTTGCCAGGGATGGCGGATTTGTGTTTAACACCATCCACAACGTCCAGGCCAATGTTCCGGTGGAGAACCTGGTGGCCATGATTGATGCCATCAGGGAGTTCAACGGGGAGCTGCAATAAATATTATACCTGCCCTATTCATTTCCGGTTTACCGGATCAGCCGGGCAACCTGTTCGGGAGTGATCTCCGCGGATGGATTAAAATGGGGTCCTCTCATATAATTTTGGAGGCTGAATAGCAGTTGCCGGGCTTCAGGCCGGCTTTCCGTGCCGGTCTCCAGATCCACTCCGGAAACCAGCAGTCTGCCTTTTCCTACCCTGGCTTCAAAAATCAGGGCGAGGGGCCGGTTGGTGAACCAGTCGTCAATGACCCGCACGATGGGCTTTGCTTCACCCGTGAAACTGGAGAGCAGAATTGTACCCGCGTGGCTCATTGCATCCTGCCATTGCCAGTTGGTGTGGTATTCCGAAGGGAAAAGGGCCAGTGCAGGATGACCCGGATTGCACAGAATGCCCAGTGTATGGGGGGCTTGTCCCCGGGTCCAGGCGGTATTCCAGAAGATGCTGGAAAAACCGGTTTTCACCTCCCCGCCTGCGCCGTTAGCGAGTGATCCCTTTTTCAGGTTCAGCAACACCACACCTCCCTCTTTGAGGAACCGGAGGGTTTCCTCATCGGGAACCTGAACTATCCGGATTTGTTCTTTCCCTTCGATGGGTTCCTGCCGTGCGGGATAAACCCAGAAATCCCAGCTGTTGACATATTTTTCCACCTGAAGTTCAAGGGTTAGCTTTTGCGGGTTTTTAAACCGGGAAAGCGAAAAAGTGATTTTCCCCAGCCGGGTATTTCTCCCCGGCTCTATGGAGGCAGCTGGAAGCTCTCCTTCCAGAATTGCAGTACCTTGTGAGCCGGTAATCTTCCATCGTGGAATACAATTTTCCATCTGCGCTTCCCCGAAGTGGGCCACTTCTGCTTCAGCTCCGAAAGTTTCATCGTTTAAAAAAACCATCTTTTTCATTCTCACCAAGGGAACCGTGGAGTTGCAAAACCGACGGAATTCTTCCGGGGATATATATCCTTTTTCATTCCAGAATGCATTGAGAACACCCACGAGCGCTGTTCCCTGTCCGGGAAAATCGTGCAGGTCGAGTAACTGGAATCCCCCGAAGCGGGGTGTGCGCAGGGCAGCCTCAATATCCGCCTTGTAGCACAGTGCCTGCAGCTTTCCGGAGGCCAGCAGGAAACTGTCGGCCAAGTGCGCCATGCCGTTCCGTTCCAGACTCTCCCTGAAGATTTCAAAATTGCGGGCCCGGAGTACACCGTCGTATTGTGCGATTTCTTTGAAATCGGGGTACACACACCACTGCCCGATTTCATGGCTTATCACCGGTTGTGTAATGCCTTCAATCCTGGATGACCAATCGTAGTCAGTTGAGGGTGGCGTGCTGTTGATCAGGCTGTTCACCCCTTCTCGCATCTGCTGGATTCTGGGTTCCGGCATACTCAGGTAATCGTTCACTTCCAGGTTGGGCCAACCTGCCCCCGACAGGTAAAGCCTCCGGTTGTCCTGGACTTTCCAATGGGTGATAAATTCAGTAAGAAATTTATCCTGGTTCTTCCCCCGGGGTTCATTTCCATAGGCCATCATACAAAAGGAGGGGTGGTTTCCGTATGCCTCCACCATTCTTTCACTCTCTTCGTAGAGATATTTGTCGAAGGGTTTGCCATCGCCCAGGGAAGTCGACTGGTTAGCCCATGCCGAGCACTCAACCTGCAGGTAAAATCCGGTTTTGTCGGCAGCGGAAAAAGCTGCTTCCGGAGGACACCAGGAGTGGAAACGCATATGGTTCAATCCATGGGCACGGCATATCTGGAAAATGCGAAGCCACTCCTCCTCTGCTGTGGAAGGATAGCCTGTTTTGGGGAAAATGGCGCATTCAAGCGTACCCCGCAGAAAAAGAGGATGTCCGTTGAGCAGAATCTGGCCGTTGTCGACCTTTATCTCCCTCATGCCGAAAGTTGTACGGCTCGTATCGGCAGTTCCGGAAACCCGGTTCGCCAGGATGGCTGTAAATTGATACAGGTCCGGATGAAATTCACTCCAAAGTTTCACACCAGCACCCATCGGATAGGTGACATCGATGGTTTTTTCGCCCGGCGAAATGGTAACCTGAGTGGTGACCGGTCCTGGATGGGTGGGGCCGCTGGCAGCGATGGTGAGATCTGCATCTGCCGTTTCCCCTCCCAGGTTTGAAATGGTGACCCGAGCCGTTGCCTCATTTTTCAGGTAATCGGGGAAAATCCTGATGCTGCGGATGGAGAGCAGCGGCCGGGATTCGAGGTATATTTTCCCGGCGATGCCGTTCCAATTGGTCTGGGTATGGTCACTGATGCTGTGGGCATTCATCCCGGGATCAATCTCTTTGATCCGGTTGTCGACACAAAGTGTAAGGGTATGTTTCCCGGGTGAAAGAATACCTGTCAGGTCATACCGATGGGGAGTTCCCAGGGAATTCCTCATCCCTGCTTCCCTGTCGTCGATCCAGAGGCGGCTTTCCCAGTGACACCTTTCCAGCACCAGGACAATTGTTCTGGATTTCCATGCCGGGGGAACAACGACCTGCTTCTGGTACCAGGCGGCGCCCACATAGTGGCTGACCGGTTGCAGCCAGAAAGGAATTTTGAAGTTTCCGGGTTCACGGTAGGGAGCATAGACGGGACTCAGGAAAAAGGAGCTGTCAAGAATCTGTCCGGTCCACTTCGTGCGGAGTGAAATCTCCTCCCCTTTCCCGTTTGAGGCTACCGATCCGGGAAGAGTCACCGTTTCGCCGGGGTTTTTCAGGTACCATTTTTCGGCCACTCCTTTGTCACCGGGATCGGCAGCAAATCTCCACGATCCTGAAAGGTCGATAACCGCAGCCGGTTCCTGCTGCCGGCAACTGCCGGCAAACAGCGCTGCCGCCAGCAATAAAAGCAAAGGGTTCTTCATGGTGATAGTCGTTTTAAGGCCCGACCGTCACCTCCGGAAACCACTCCCGGATACCCGGCCAGAACTCATGCATTTCACTTCCGGTAACGGGGTTCAACCCACTTTTCCTTCGGCTGGGTTTTGCTTCCGGCTGCCCACCGGATACCTCTTTTCTGGATTTCCAGGGCTTCCGGGACGGTAAAGTCTTTCATTACATGTCCCAGGGAGGAGTAAAATACCCGGCCATTCCCGTAGTACTTTTTCCATACCACAGGAATCACGCATCCTTCGATCCACGAAGCATGTTCACCGGAGAATGTGGTCGTGGCCAGAACCTTTACGTTGGGATCCACATGCATGTAGTATTGCTCCGAATGCATGCTGAAATCTTTCAATCCTTTTGTTACCGGATCCTTCTGATTGGTAATCTGTACGGAATAATCGATCACACCTCCCGGGTGGGCCACCCACTGGCCGCCTACCATAAACTGGTATTCCACATTTTCCCTGAAAGAATCGCCGGTTCCGCCATGCCATCCTGCCAGACCCACTCCGCTTTTTACCGCTTTCAGCAAACCGGCTTCCTGTTCTTTGGTAATTTTTCCCATGGTCCAGATCTGAATGACCAGGTCGAGCGAAGCCATCAATTCTGCATCGGTATAACTGTTCAGGTTGTCGGAGACAATGACTTCAGCCCCCTCGCTCCTGAGCCAGGGCACAAAAAGGTCGGCAGAAGGCTTCGGATCGTGGCCTTCCCATCCTCCATATACGTAAAGGATCTTTTTTCCTTTCAGGGAAGAACCTGGATCATCTCCCGGGGAGCAGGCCGACAACTCATTTATAACCAAAAAGGTGCCGACAACGGCGGCTGTGAGTGTCAGGAAAAATTTTCTTCTTGAAGAGGCTTTCATACGCATGGATTTGGATTACAACTGATAACCATTGTGATACGTCCTGTGGAAGAATTTTTCCGCTTCCGGGTCGTTGATGAAATACTGAACTTCGGGAGACCAATGGACTGGTCTGCCCAGTTCAAGGGCGATATTTCCCAGAATTGAAGTGGTGGCGGTCCGTTGGCCGATTTCCACGGTGGCAATCGGATCTCTGCGTGATTTTACGGACTCGATGAAGTCGATGATGTGGAGCGGACTGCCTTCATATTTGCCGGCATCGGCGACTTCTTCCGCGGAGGGGAGGAGTTCTTTGTCAGAGGCGGCGATACTTCCCCGCGAAACCTCGATCCACCCATCAGCACCCCAGAATTTGATGCCCAGGGTCTTCTTCTCATCATAGGGCTGATTGATCATTTCCAGTCCGTTGTCGTATACAAAGGTGAGATACTGGGTATCCTGGTATCCTGGTGGTACGATTTTCACCGGACCACTGTGGTCTTTGCCCAATCCCCACTGGCCGATGTCGAAATTATGGGCGCCCCAGTCACAGGTAAAGCCTCCCCCTGTTTCCTTGAAATAGCGCCATTTGGCCCAGTAAGTTTCATTTTTGGGAGGATCGAGCGAAACGGGAGGATTGAGAAATGCATTGTAATGAAGCGGTTTGAGGGGACCCAGCCACTGTTTCCAATCCAGGTCGGCCGGAATGGCCTCTTCGGGCAGGTCATAGGGATCGGGACCGGGGCCCACATAGGCATACACTTTCCGGAGTTTTCCAAAAGCCTCCCGGTGTACCATGTTCACAGCATGCTGGTAGTTGCTGTCTGACCGCTGCTGACTGCCGGTGGCAAAAATCACGTGGTTCTTTCTCACCGCCTCTGCTACCTTCAGCCCTTCCTTAATGGTAAAGGTAATGGGTTTTTCCTGGTAGATGTCCTTGCCGGCGCTGCAGGCATCCAGGGCTATCAGGGCATGCCAGTGATCCGGAGTGGCAATGACCACGGCATCGATGTCCTTGCGGTCAAGGATTTCCCGGTAATCTTTGCAGGTGAATACCTCTCCGTTCACTTTTTTGGCCTGGTTAAACTCCTTCACCCTTTTCTCAAAACGAAGCCGTTTAATGCCATACACATCTGCCCCGGCTACTATCTGTACGCCAGGCACTTTGTTAAAGCCGCTGATGAGGTTGTTGGTTTGCTGACCGAGTCCGATAAAGCCCATCCTCACCGTATTATTTGGACTGAAGCCAAAGCTCCGGATCAGGGGAAATGCTGCCAATCCGGCTGTCCCCAAAGCTGTCCGCTGAATAAATCTGCGTCTTGAAAGATTTTCCATAATGCTCATTTTGTTATAAAGCTACACTATTTTTAAAAGATCTGGGATTGTTACGCTGCATTATATTGTTTTTTCAATTTCTTCAAGGGTTTTGCCTTTTGTTTCGGGAAGTTTTTTCAGGATAAAGCCAAATCCGAGGAGGCATATCAGGGCATAAAGCCAGAATGTCCCGCCGGCATCGAGCAGTCGGTTCAACAGGGGGAAGGTGTAAGTAAGGACGAAGCAGGCTGCCCAAAGCGCGGTGGTGGAGGCGGCCATGGCTGCACCCCGGATTTTGTTGGGGAAGATTTCGGAAAGGATGACCCAGGTTACCGGCGCGAGGGTCATCGCATAGGTGGCGATGGCAAGCAGTACCAGAATCAATACGGCAACTCCTTTCACACCGGAGAGATAGGAAGCTCCCAGCAACAGGTAAATAATTGCCAGCCCTGCCGATCCCAGGATCATCAGTTTTCTCCTGCCCCAGTTGTCGACCATCCGCATGGCCACCAGGGTGAAAACAAGGTTCACGGTTCCGGTAATCACAATGTTGAAAAGCATATCGCTGACCGAATAGCCTGCTGCGGAGAATACCTCCTCCGCATAGTTGAAGATCACGTTGATCCCGCACCACTGCTGGAATACTGCCAGAAAAATCCCCAATACCAGAAGGGGTCTGATTTTTCTGACGGCAAGTCCTTTCCAATCCACGCCCACAGATGATTCCTTCAGGGATTCCCTGATTTCTGCTTCTTCAGAACGGGCATGGTCGCTGCCGCCAATTTTCTCCAGTATTTTCAGGGAGTTTTGCCACTTGCCCGATTTGGCCAGGAAGCGTGGACTTTCAGGAATGAAAAATGTCAGTATGAAAAACGCCATGGCCGGAATTACTTCCGCCCAGAACATCCAGCGCCATCCCATCTGCCCGTTCCAGGATGAAAGAATTTCTGAATCAGCGGCACCTGGGGGAACTTTGTCGGCGATCAGGTAATTGATGATCTGGGCAGCCAGGATTCCGGTCACGATGGTGAACTGGTTGACGGATACCAGCCTTCCCCGGAGATGGGCCGGGGAGATCTCCGCGATATAGACGGGTGAGATGGCCGACGCAAGTCCGATGCCCAGGCCTCCCAGCAGCCGGTATGCGGTAAAGGGGCCAAAATGTGAAACAGCCCCCGTTCCGATGGCTGAAATGGTAAAGAGCGCCGCCGCCACAATTAATGATTTTTTTCTCCCGTAACGGTCAGAAAGATACCCCGATGCCCAGGCTCCTGCCAGGCATCCCACCAGGGCACTTCCCATGGCCCAGCCCTGGAGGTGAGGCGATTGCGTAATCCCAAAAAAACGTTCGTAGAAAGGTTTGGCTCCTCCGATCACCACATAGTCGTAGCCGAAAAGCAATCCTCCCATCGCTGCGATGAATGTGATGAACACCACGAAGGGTTTGTTCCAGTAGTTTTTGTTTTGCATAGCCGCGAAATTGCATGTTGGGATGTTTTCCTGATCCCGGGTAAAGCATCCTCAGATGGCCTCAATGGTTGACGGTGGTTTCGAAGCGATGTTGTAGGTGACACTTACAACTCCCGGTACCTGGCCTGTGATCTCGCCGGCTATGGCCAGAAGAATATCGAATGGCAGACTTGTAGGTGTGGCGGTGCGTGCATCCAGGCTGTCCCAGCAACGGATTTCGATCTGCTGCCCGAAATCCCGCTTGCCGTCGCGCATGCCGGTGACGCGGTCTTCATGCAGGATGGCCAGATATTGGAAGGCATTGCTTTCCCTGAGCCATTTTTCGACAATGACAGTAGCCTTCCGCACCGTTTCAACCCGCTCAGGAGTGGTCTCTCCGATTACGCGTGCGGCCAGTGCCGGCCCGGGAAAGGGAATCCGTGCAAAAAGTTCCGGTGGCAGACCTACCGCTTCGCCTACTTTTCTCACACCATCCTTGCGCAGCTGGATAAGGGGTTCCAGAATTTTGTACCCAAAAGTTGCCTGCGGGTCAATTCCCAGTTGCTCGAACACGTTGTGCTGCCTTTTAATGCCGGCAACCGTCTCGTCCACATCGGTGAGAATAGTCCCCTGCAAAAGGAACCTGGCGTTGCTTTCCCTGACGATCCTGCCAAATACGTTTTTGTAAAAGGTCTGGGTGATGGCTTCCCGTTTTTCCTCGGGATCGGTGATCCCCTTCAGAGCCGCGAAGAACTCCTTCCGGGCGTCAACCACTTCCACCTCAACCCCCAGCTCCTGAAAGAGCATTTTTACCCGGGCTGCCTCTCCTTCACGCATCAGTCCGTTCTCAATGAATACGGTCCGCAACTGTTTCCCCAGGGCAAGATGCCCCAGCATGGTCACCACGGACGAATCGACACCTCCTGAAAGGGCATTGATGGCGATGCCATCACCTACTGCCGATCTGATCTCTTCTGCCTTTTCATGAATGAACGCCTTGGTTTCAAGGTTTTGCAAGGTTATTTCTTTAAGCATTGGTTGATTTTTTGGTTTTCCGAAGATAATTAAAAGATGGGCAATGAATATAAAACATGGTTTTTATGCGGACAGAGATTGAAACTCACTAACCGGTGTCAGGGGTTAAGCTGCGGTAGCCGCCGGTTTTTTCCGGGCATATTCCTCAGGTCGTCTCCCAGGTCTTCGCGGGCGGCATCGGCGAGGTTGCGTAGTTCTTTTAAAATTTCAGGATAGAACTCTTTCACGTCGTACCGCTCCCCGGGATCCCGCCGCAAATCAAAGAGGGCTTCTTCGTGCGGAAAATTTTCGTTGACTTTACCCGGAAATCCGTCAGCTCCCGGCTGAAAACCCAGATAGGTTCGTCCCGGATGGGCAAATACCAGCTTCCAGCTGCCCATTCGGACGGCTTCCAGGCTGTTTTTGCGGTAATAATAGAGGAACGATTCCCTGGGATTGGCATTCTCCTCTCCTTTCAGCAGAGGCAGAATATTCACCCCGTCGATCTTCTTTTCTGGCAGGGGAACCTTCACAACTGCTGCCAAAGTGGGAAAAATGTCAATGGTGGATGCCAGTTTGTTGCAGATTGTTCCCCCGGAAATGTGGCCGGGCCATTTCATGATACAGGGAACCCGCTGACCTCCTTCGTAACTGGTTCCTTTGCCTTCACGCAATCCCCCGCTGGAACCCGCATGGTTGCCGAAATTCAACCAGGGACCATTGTCGGAGGTGAAAATTACCAGGGTGTTTTTTTCCAGTCCGTTCTTTTGGAGGGTTTTCATGATCTCGCCGACCGACCAGTCGATTTCCATAATCACATCGCCATAGAGCCCCTGGCCGCTTTTACC
>CAYYJE010000100.1:0-9097 GCA_964472165.1 uncultured Prolixibacteraceae bacterium
TGGAGGCAAAAGGCCCCGGTGGAAAACTGAAATCTCAGCTCATGCCCCCCATCAAAGTAACAGCCACACTTCAGCCAGTCAAACAGACCAATCCGGAAGAGGGAGTTTACCTGTTCGATCTGGGGCAGAACATTGCGGGATGGTGGCGACTCGAAGTCAGGGGAACTCCCGGACAGGTCATCCGTATCCGCGGAGCTGAAACCCTGAATGACTCCCTGTTTCCCAAGCCGCTGGCCGACGGGGACAAACTCAGCACCAAATTCCGGTACCATGCGGAGACCTGGACCGATTATACCCTGCGCAGCAGCAAGATTGAAACTTACGAACCCCGTTTTTTTTACAGCGGGTTCCGGTATCTTGAGGTTCGCACAAATGATCATACCAATCTTGCCTACCTGAAAGTCGGGGGAAGAGTTGTCAGGTCGGCAGTGGAACGCACCGGAAGTTTTGAATCATCCGACTCCCTGCTGAATCAGGTATACCGGGCAGGTGTCTGGTCACAAATGTCCAACGCACAAAGTTACCCCACCGACTGTCCTCACAGGGAAAAGGGCGCTTACAACGGCGACGGACAGGTGATTGCCGAAACCTCCATGCACGACTTCCTGATGGCCCCCTTCTACACCAAATGGCTCGGTGACATGCGCGATTCACAGCAGGAAAACGGCAGGATTCCCAACACCTCACCGGTCCTCGTGGGTGGAATGGGAGGCGGAGTGGCCTGGGGAAGCGCCTACATTTTAATCCCCTGGTGGATGAACCAATACTACGGTGACGACCGCATCTTAAAGGAGCACTATCCCTCCATGAAACGGTACCTGAATTACCTGAGAGAACTCGGCACAAAAGATGAAGATCCCGCGGAACCTTTCATCATCGACAACTTTGACGGGTATTGGTATTCTCTGGGAGAATGGTGTTCCCCGGGCCGGAATGACTGCCCCAACCATCCGGTAGTCAATACTTTTTATTACTTCAACAACACCCTTCTCCTGTCAGAGATTGCCAGCCTGCTGGGGTTTGAAGCGGATGCCACACAGTTCAGGGTATTGTCCGACACCATCAGAGAAGCGTTTAACAGGAAATTTTTCAACCCTGAAACGGGTTTGTATGGAAGTAACGAAACCTACCAGACCTATCAGCTGATAGCCCTTGCCGGGAATCTGGTGCCTGAAGGGTATCGTGACAAGGTTTTCAAAACCATCACCGATGACATCCGCCAAAGGGAAGACCACCTGAATACGGGGATTATCGGCACCAAATACCTTTGGCCTGTGCTGGTAAACGGGGGAGAGAACGAACTGGCCTTCCGAGTGGCCACACAAACCACCTATCCGGGTTACGGCTATTGGATTCTGAACGGTTCCACCACACTGCTCGAAGAGTGGTCAGGGGCTCATTCCCACAACCACCAGATGTTCGGATCGGTAAGTGAATATTTTTACAAATTTCTGGCGGGAATTCAATCTCCCATGGAAGGAAACACCAGCAAAGGGTACTCCCATATTTTTATCAAACCTTATGTTCCGGAGAAACTGCAATCGGCTTCCGCCAACCTGCAAACCCTGAGAGGAGCAATCACTTCCCACTGGACCCGGGAAAACGGATCCTTCATTCTGAATGTGGCCATTCCAACCAATTCAAAAGCTTCAGTAGCCATCCCGGTATTACAGGAAGGGGACTTCAACGTCACAGAGGGCACTTCCGTGATCTGGGAAAACAACAGCTTCAGGGAAGGCGTGACCGGTGTTGAAAGTATGGAGAGGGAAGGCAACAGCATGATCATAGGGATTGGCTCAGGAGAATATCAATTCAAGGTAACATACAAGTAAAGCAAAAGAACCGGCATCCATGAAAAAACATCTGAAATTTCTGAAAGGCAGCTTTCTGATTATCCCCCTTGCGTTCTTCCTTTCCTGCTCCCTGCCTGGTGGCCGGAAAGCTGTCCGTTTAACGGCCGGTTTTCATCAAACTCCGGTGGGCATTGAAAACCCACATCCTTTGCTGGGGTGGAATATTGAGGGAGGCAAACCGGGAATCCGGCAGACAGCCTACCGGATTGTGGCAGCACATAGCCCGGGAGAGCTGAAAAATGATAAAAAACGAATCTGGGATTCGGGAAAAGTCACTTCAGGAGAATCGGTTAATATTCCCTATGGAGGAAAAGCGCTTCAACCCGGTGAGCGTTGTTACTGGAAGGTTAAATTCTGGGACCAGAACGATGAGGAATCCGGGTGGAGCACCCCTTCATGGTGGCAAATGGCAATTGTCCCCGGCACCTCACCCGGCAATGCCCGCTGGATTTCCCTCGAGCTCCCCGACTCGTCAGATCTTCTGGTCCCGGGAATCCACGGAAGCGGCAACCACCTGGGAGATAAATTGTTAAAAAGACCGGTGGTACCCTTGTTCAGAAAAAACTTCCACACCACCGGGAAACCGGTTTCAGCCACACTTTCCATTTCCGGACTGGGACATTATATCGCTTCCGTGAATGGGAAAACTACCGGTGAATCATTTCTGGCTCCGGGATGGACCGATTACGACAAGACGGTTTTCTACAACAGCTTTGATGTTACTCCAATGATTAAAGCCGGGGAGAATGTGATCGGGGTTATTGTGGGGAACGGGTTTCACCATATTAACCGTGAAAGGTACCGTAAGCTGGTAATCGGCTTTGGGATGCCCCGGATGATTTGTCATTTGCAACTGGCATATGCCGACGGCCGCACCGAAATGGTAGTTTCCGGTGAAGACTGGAAAGTGGCTCCTTCACCGGTTACCTATACCAGCATCCTGGGTGGCGAAGATTACGACGCCCGTTTGGAACAACCGGGGTGGGACTCGCCCGGCTTTGACGACTCAGGATGGCAAAATGCACTGTTTTCTCCAGCCCCTGCAGGAGTTCTGAAAGCGGAGGATGATTACCCGCTCAAGGTGATGGAAAGGTTTGATGCCCTGCAGGTCAGAAAACTGAAAAACGGATCCTGGATTTATGATTTCGGACAGAACGCGTCGGGTATCGTGCAGCTTCACCTGAAGGGGAAACCGGGAAGCGCCGTCCAATTATGGCCATCTGAACTGATCAATCCCGATTCAACGGCCAACCAGCGGGCTTCGGGCCAGCCCTACTATTTTTCCTACACCCTGAAAGGGAGCCCCGAAGAAATGTGGCAGCCCGGCTTCACCTATTATGGGTTTCGCTATGTCGAGGTGAAGGGTGCCGTTCCTGCCGGAGAATCCAATCCTGAAGGATTGCCTGAAATAGGGAAAATGACTTTTCTGCATACCCGCAATTCCGCACCCGAAAACGGCACCTTCAGCTGCAGCAACGATTTGCTGAACCGCATCCACAACCTGATTGACTACGCCATAAAAAGCAACATGCAAAGTGTGCTGACCGACTGTCCTCACCGCGAAAAACTGGGGTGGCTGGAACAGACCTACCTGATGGGAAATGGTGTCCATTTCCGGTACGACATTGGCAAGTTGTACCGAAAACAGGTCTTCGACATGATTGATGCGCAGACTGCCGAGGGACTGGTCCCTGACATCGCCCCGGAATATGTGGAGTTCAACGGAGGCTTCAGGGATTCACCTGAATGGGGCAGCGCCTGTGTGGTGCTTCCCTACCTGCTTTGGAAATGGTACGGTGACACCCAAATTATCGAAACGGCCTGGCCAATGATGTTGAATTACACCAGATACCTGGAAAAGAAATCTACGGGTCATATCCTCGATTACGGTTTAGGCGACTGGTTTGACCTCGGCCCCAAATCCCCGGGAGTGTCGCAACTCACACCGGTTTCCCTGACAGCCAGTGCCATTTACTACCATGATGTGAGCCTGTTGGCCGAAATGGCCGTCGTTGCCGGAAAACCTGAAAGAGAAATGCTCCTGAACTGGGCTGAAGAGGTGCGTTCTGCCTTTAACGCCCGCTTCTTCGACCAGGAAAAGATGGTTTATTCCACGGGCAGCCAGACTGCCATGTCTATGCCCTGGTGTTTCGGCCTCATCGATCCGCCCTTCCGGCAGGGTGTTTTCAACAACCTGGTCGACTCAATTGTTGCGGGAAACAAAGCGCTTACCGCCGGAGATGTCGGATTTCATTACCTTATCGAAGCGCTTACCAGGGGTGGCGCTTCAGATCTGATTTTCGACATGGTGAACCGGGATGATGTGCCGGGATACGGATATCAGCTCCGGAAAGGAGCCACCGCACTGACGGAATCTTGGGCAGCCCTGGAAATTGTGTCCAATAATCACCTGATGCTGGGCCATGTCATGGAATGGTTTTACGCAGGACTGGGAGGAATCGGACAGTCCCCCTCCTCCACCGGATACCAGGAGATCGAAATCAGACCGGAAGTGGTGGGCGACCTCACTTTTGTGAATACGAGCTTCAGGTCTCCCTACGGATGGATTCGCTCCGACTGGAAAAGAGACGGGGATCAGGTCACTTTCGATATTGATATTCCGCACAACACCACAGCCACCCTTTTCCTGCCTCCGGAATTTTCCGGTCTCGTCTCTGTAAACGACAAGAAGGCAGGGTCTGTCAAACTTCCGGAAAATATCATGAACGGCAGGGTCTCCGTTTCACTCGTCTCCGGGAAAAACCGGATTACTGCCCTTCAAACCCCAACGACCGGCAAGGATTAGGAAAGCTGCCTGTTTTATTTTTCAGTGACAAGGTGCATGGCAAATCCATTGCCGGATTCCAGGTGAACCGGGTATCTGGTTTGGCTGTTCACCCGTATTTCATCCACGCTCACCTTGGTACGGGTTTCCACGGAAGGATCGTCGGAATAGATTTTTGCACGGTATTGGATCCCGGGTTCCAGAAAATCAAATTGAAGATCATAATTAACTGGCAGATTGCCGTTGATCCCTCCGATAAACCACTGATCCCCGTTTCTCCGTGCGATGACCCCGAACGCTCCGATTTCTGCTACAAGGACTTTGGTTTCATCCCATACCGTGGGTACATTCACAAAGAACTCCAGCTCAGGCTCGTTCCCGATGACCTGGGTTCCTCCCCACAATCCATCCTCCTTATCAGGGGCTTGCGGAGGGGTATCATACCAATACAAAAACTGCAGGGGGCTGAAGAGGCAAACCGATTTCGCCAGTTGGGAGGCATGGGACCCCATTTTTGAAGTTACCCGTCCGGCATAGTAACAGACGGTATTGTCGGCTGCCCCGGCCAGCATCCGGGTGAACATCGTCACCAGGGTGTGGGAATTGGGAGGACTCTCCTCATCGCCCCGGATTCCTTCCTGGGTCAGGAGGTTGGGCCAGGTCCGGGAAAATCCTGTTGGCCGGTATTCATCGTGGATATCGACTACCATGCCATATTCCGCACACTTTTTCACCGCATCATGCATCCAGGTGGTCCATTGCTGGTCACCCACCCTGACGAAACCGAATTTTATGCCGGCAACTCCCCAGTCACGATAGAGCGGAAGAATCGTATCCAACTGTCGTTCAAGGGCCCTCCGGTTGACATATAAAATCACCCCCACCCCCTTTTCCTTTCCGTAACGGATCAATTCCGGCAAATCGAAAGGCCCCTTTGACCTATTGGGATCGAGGGTTGCGGTAGTGGCATCGGAAGCCTCTTCATATTCCGGTCCGTACCATCCGGCATCAAACTCCACATATTGCATTCCATTTCCGGCCACAAAGTCAATGCAGGCTTTTCCTCCATGGGTGGTCAGGGTCACATCACGCAGGGCCTTGCCCGGCTTTATCCAGGAAGGGTCCCCAATCTCCGAAGGCGGATTCAGATTCAGGAGCAAATAATTCTGTTCAAGGAGCCTGGCGGGATTCTCCGCTACCATGATCACCCTCCAGGGTGATTGCAGCGGCAATCCGGCCTTCACCTTCCCGTGCAGTTGCGTGACAATCCCGTATGAAGCCAGTGAATCACGTCCGAATTTTGTGCGGGAAAAGTCGACCAGCCTTGCTTCGGCAAGCGCTACCACCATGTCGCTGTCGCACTCCACCACCAGTGGCCGCTCGCATCCGTCACCGATCCGGGAAACCGGCACCGCCTCGTAAGCTGCCTGGGCCCGGTATGCGGCATGGCACATATGATCAGCGGGAAACCGGAAGGTAAAACGCTCATCCGTGATCACCACCGAGTCACACTGACCGGATGAAATCAGCTCATAGGAAAAAGCCACCCCTTCGTTATAGACCCTGCAATAGACATTTAACTGAGTTGTGTCGTCAGCCAGCTCCAGTTTCAACTGTGTATACAGGTCAGGGATCTCCCTTCGTTCGCCCCACAGATTCTCCCATACCTGATCCACTTTAATACGTTCTGCCTTCCGGACCTTTAATCCAGGGAAAGATGTCACTCCTTCCATGGCCAGTGTGAACGGGGAAGGCACCACCACCATCCGCGACCCGTACCTGACAGAATAGGTGAAAATGGCGGCGCTATCTGCTTCTCCGCCCGGTTCAATGCGGCATTCGAGCTTCCCGTCCGGTGAAAACACCTTGTATTGCCTTTTTCCCGTACAGGCAGCAAATACCAAACACACTGACAGAAAAAAGAGACTCCATTTCCAAAAGCGGTTGCTTAAAGTCTTCAGCTTCAGTCTAAAATTCCGGATATCCATGGTCGTATAAATATTGAGTTGTTGTGATGCAAAAAATTATTGTCCACTTGTCAGGCTTTTCCTTTTCCGGGAATTGCAGGAATGGCAAAATTTGTAACTTGCGGATGCAATTTCATGCCAGAAATAACTCGTTAAAAAATTGAAAAATATGAAGAATTTAAAGATTTCCATTACGAAAAGCCTGTTTATTGTTGCAATTGCTTTGCTGGGCATCCATTTCACTGCCGATGCCGCTCCCCGCAAGAGTTCCAGGTTCGGAGGGGTGCAGATAGGCGCCATCACTTACAGCTACCGGAGCATGCCTGACCAATCGGTTAAAGCCATTCTGGATTACCTGGTTCAATCGGGATTGAGTTCTGCTGAGTTAATGGGCGGGCCCGTAGAGGAATATGCAGGAATCCCCAAAGTGAAAGATCCGAAGGTGATCAAAGAATGGAGGACCACTGTGAAGATGGATAAATTCAAAGAGATCAGGAAGATGTTTGATAAAAAGAAGGTAAAAATCGACATTCTGAAACTGGGTGATCCGCGCTGGTCTGATGAAGAGATCGATTACGCCTTCAATGTCTGCAAGGTACTGGGTGCAAGGGGAATCAGCATGGAAATCTCCGAACAGACCGCGAAACGGATGGCTCCGTTTGCCGAGAAACACAATCTGTATGTGATACTCCACAACCATTTACAGCCGGGGAATCCCGATTTCAGTTTTGACAAAATCCTTGCCCATGGGGATAAGCTGATGCTCAATTTTGACTGTGGTCACTATTTCGGAGCCACCGGATTGCATCCCAACGATTTGATTGAAAGGCTTCACGACAGGATTGCCAGCATTCACATCAAGGACAAAACAGGTCCCAGGGCTGCTGAACCCAATCAGAACAGGCCCTTTGGAAAGGGTGAAACCCCGGTGAATGAAATTCTGCAGCTGGTGCAAAAGAACAAATGGCCCATCACCTGCGACGTTGAACTGGAATACACCATTCCTGAAAGTTCCGACGCGGTGAAGGAGACCGTGAAATGCGTGAACTACTGCCGCGCTGCCCTTGTCAGGTAACACAAGAAAGATATTCCGTATACGATAAACCCGGTTAGTGCCGGGTTTATCGTATACAAACCGTAAATATGACTTCACCAAAAATTAAAACCATGAAGAAACTGATCGTTGTCGTTTTATTGCTGGTTGCCGGCAGCATGAACATGACTGCCCAACCGAAAATCTGGGATGAAACGGAACCACAGAAAACCGAACGGATGAAATGGTGGACCGATGCCCGTTTCGGAATGTTCATCCACTGGGGACTTTATGCCTTGCCGGCCCGCCACGAGTGGGTTCAGAACCGGGAAAAGATCACCCCGGAGGAATACAGGAAATATTTCGAAATCTTCAATCCCGACCTCTACAATCCCCGGGATTGGGCCCGGATGTGCAAGGAAGCAGGAATGAAGTATGCCGTCATTACCTCGAAGCACCATGAAGGATTCTGCCTCTTTGAATCCAAATTCACCGACTACGATGCAGTGAATACGCCTTACGGGAAAGACCTGATCAAAGCGTGGGTCGATGCCTTCAGGGCTGAAGGATTAAAAATCGGGTTTTACTACTCGCTGATTGACTGGCATCACCCCGATTTCACCGTCGACAGGGTCCATCCCCTGCGTGTGTCGACGAAGGAAGAGTATGACAAGCTGAACCAGGGGCGCGACATGGAGAAATACCGGGCTTATCTGAAAAATCAGGTTCGGGAGATCCTGACCAACTATGGAAAGATTGACATCCTGTGGCTCGATTTTTCCTATCCCGGTGAATTCGGCAAGGGTCGTGAAGACTGGGATTCGGAAGGGCTGGTTAAGCTGGCCAGATCGTTGCAGCCCGGCATTATCATCGACGACAGGGCAGACCTGAAGGAGTATGCCGGAGGCTGGGATTTCATTACCCCCGAACAGTACAAGGTAGACCAGTGGCCCATGGTAGACGGGAAAAGGGTTCCCTGGGAAACCTGCCAGACTTTTTCAGGTAGCTGGGGATACTACCGCGATGAACACACCTGGAAGGACAACAAACAACTTTTGGTATTGCTGATCGAGAGTGTAAGCAAAGGGGGCAACCTGTTGCTGAATGTGGGTCCCACTGCCCGCGGGGTCTTTGACTCCCGTGCTCAGACCGCATTAACAGGGATGGGTGAATGGATGAAGTATCACAGCCCCTCGATTTACCATTGTACAGAAGCCCCGGCAGAGTTTCAGGCACCGGCCAATACCATCCTTACTTACAACCCGGATACCCGCAGGCTCTACATCCACCTGCTCGATTATCCCTTGCAGAACCTGAGGCTTCCGGGCTATAAGGGGAAAGTCAAATATGCCCAATTCCTGCACGACGCTTCGGAAATTAAAGTAAGTTCCCCCCCGCAGCGTAACCGCGGAGGGGATCTTGATGCGGCCAACGACCTGAGTGTAAGCCTTCCGGTAAC
>CAYYJE010000100.1:9197-10708 GCA_964472165.1 uncultured Prolixibacteraceae bacterium
TTGCAACTGGTCACAAAATTGATCGTGGTCGGTTCAGGACCTGCTTTTGTGAGCTGGTAAGCGTCGCGAATGACAAATTTCTTTCCTCTCTCCAGGGTATAGTTACGCACCCATTTTGCGACACCTGCTGCTTCGGGATATGCCTTCGCAATATCGGTAGAGAAAACCGCCTTTTTGGCATCGGCACTGAATGTGGAATTGGCAGCCACAAAATTCCGCCCTTCCTTCTGGTCTACTCCGTTGATTTGGGGAAGATTGTGGTATTGCGACTGCATGGTCCAGATTTCATACCGGCGGTTGCTGAATGTCTTTGCAGTATAGGTTTCCCTTCCAATGTCCACCAGACAGGGTTTCCCGTTGTAATACAGGACACACGATCCCAAATCATTGTGGTTGTGGCTTTCCGCGTTATGGCCTCCTTTGGCGGCAAAAAAGAATCCCCCGGAAGTTCCGGCTTTGTCCCTGGCTCCTGCCACCTCCGTATCGGGAAGCCAGAAATCACTGATCAGCGCATTTTCAGCTTCAGCAGTGGCAATTTCCTTCAAATGCATCAACTGCATGATCTGCTCGTCAATTTTTCCACCCGGAGGCTGGCTTCCCCACTCCTGTTTGGCAGCCAGAAAAGCCCCGAATTTTTGCATCACCGGATCCTGGATGCTTTTGCCGTAACTGTAAATAATCTGGGGACGACCTCCGGTAGTGGCATCGGCATCGGCGAAATTGATAAAATAGGGATATTCAATATAGGCCTTGTAGATATAACTTCCCATGTTCTGAATCAAAGGCTGGTCAAAGACGTTCATTTTCCCTCCGGTAACCCTTTGAAGCAGGTCAAGGCACTGGTATAGCGATGCCCCTGCCCTGCCCCAGTAAGAAGGCCCCTCATCACATCCCCCGTCATCGGGATATACATTGATAAACTGGTCGAGCGATTTCACCACCTTCTCCACGCCCTTGACTTTTTGGGCCTGGTCATCCTCCAGGATCAGGATTGCCGACAACATGTTGTGGTTGGTCCACGGATTCCAGTTGTTGACCGACCGGCTTCCGTCAAGCCCCTGCCACCAGAAATCATCCCTTTCGTAATAGGGAATTACCGACTTTTTCATGATTTCATTCTTCAGCCGTTTGGCAATCAGGGGATGGATCCTGTCAAACTCATCTTTGAAAAGGAACCAGGTCCACGAGAGGATGTTGGTAATCTCACCTACGCCGAGGTCAATAACCGGTTCATCGGCATCGGGAAGGCCATGGGGCGCCTTCTGTGCGGTGAGATGTGCCGACCATCCCCACCACGTCTGTTCACTGTAGAACCATACGCCATTCACGATCTGGTCGATGAAACGACCTTTCCCCTCGGCAAGTTCTCCCATCACAAGCGCTAAAAGAACATTCTGCGGGGCTGAATAGGCCCCCTGCCTGCGGTCACCTGACCTGATAATCTCAAGATAATCCGTGGCCCTTACTGCAGGCCAGTCATAATCCATCGCCTTCTCCGCCTTTTCAATATA
>CAYYJE010000101.1:0-10691 GCA_964472165.1 uncultured Prolixibacteraceae bacterium
GGGGTATGCCAGCCGCTGCCTCCGCCGGCAAAGAGGTTGACTTTTCCTGTGGTGAAGCCTGCCTCCACATACACATCTCCCCCAGCTGACCCGGCGCCCTCATTCAGGATGTAATTGGCCGCCAGCGAAAAATTCCCGAGCGACAACCCGCTGTTCACTTCGAAAGCATGATTCTCCGCCGTGAACCATGCCGTTCCGGGAAAGTAGTAATCGGTGATGCCGAGGGTGAGAATCCCGAAATTGTATGAAGCATAGAGATCGGTTTCCAGGGCTTGCGGGTCTGAGAAACAGGTGGAACCCCATGCCCCCAGGGTAAAACCTCCGGCCGTAAACTCAACGGTGGGTTGCAGCGCCGGACCGCTTCCGAATTTGCTTCCCCGCCATACGTAGCTGCTGACCAGGTTCGCACTTACACTGAAGCTTCCCGGTGATTCCGGGGCCGGGTTTGAAGTGCCGGGAGTTTCCTGGGCGGCGGATGGTAAGGACAACCCAATGGCCAGGAACAAAACCAGTGAAATTTTTTTCTTCATAGTAAGAAGAGTTTGTTAGAATTTAGCATGCCCCCCCTGAATAGACGATATATTGCTAACAAATATATATGAAAATCACCGTATACCCCTATAAAATGAAAGATTAATATGGAAAATAATATTAAAATAATAGTATTGCCCCTATTTTAACCGGGAATCCAAATATTTATTTATAAATCCGGCATAGTAATTATGCACAAATCCAAAGTAAAAAATCGTAATATTTGATATAGATCCAAACTATAATGCCATTATATTATGCACAAATCCAAAGTAATCTGTTTGGCTTTGGTCCCATTGATAACGACCCGGTTGATGACATTCCCCGGGAACCATTCGGGAGATATCCTTATGCCGTAAATTGCTTTTGCATCAGAATGCCAGGTTGAGCCGCAGATAGATGTTGCGGCCCGGTTCGACGCTGATGCCTCCCCGGTTGGTGGCCAGGTGGTTGGTATAGCTTTTGTCGGTGAGGTTGTCGACGCCGGCAAAGAGCTGCAGCCGGGTCTCTCCCAGGTGGATCCGGGAAGAGCTAAACGCCAGGTCAAACCGGGTATAGCCGCCGGTGGCCTTTTCTCCCGCGGCGATCTTCTCCTGGCGGGCGGCACTGACCATGGTGAGCTCCGCTGATCCGTATTTGGGTTGGGTGTAGCGCACTCCCAGCCTTCCGTTCATCGGGGGGATCCTGGGCAGGTCGGTTTCCGATCCGAGATCCTTTCCCCGGACATACGACCCCGAAGCCACTACCACCACGTTGGGCCACGCGTTGTACTGCATTCCGAAATCGGCTCCGTAGAGCAGGGCTTTGCTGACATTGTCGTAAATCAGCGCCGGAAGGGTGTCCTGCGTTCCCTCCAGCGGACCGGTGTTCAGCGTGTAAATGAACTCCCCGGGGGTCTCCACCACCAGGTTGCCGATCCGGTTGACAAAACCATTCATCTGCAGGTTGAACCTCGGCTTCCAGATGCGGAGGCCCACATCGGCGGAAGCGCCGTTTTCTGGTTTCAACTCCGGATCGCCCAGACTGACATAATTCCCCAGGTCGATGTATTTGAAGAGTTCCTCGAGCGAGGGGGCCCTGAAAGAGCGGGCCAGGTTGAGCGTCAGGTCGGTCTCTTTGGCCGCTTTGTACAATATTCCCCCGTTGGCGCTCCAGGAGAGGGTGTTGTTTTTCCCTGCCGGAAAGGTAATCCGCTGGTTGGGGGGAGTGTCGTTCCTTACGCCGTCAATGATGAGGTAGTCGATGTCGGTCCCCGCCTCATTTTCCACCAGGATGCCGTCGACCCTTCCGCCGGTGATCAGGGTGAGCCTGTTATTGAGCAGCCGGGCTTCGTCCTGCACAAAAATGCCCCCGCTGCTGAAACTTGATTTCGGAATCGGGGTTTCGCCACGTACCAGGTTGATGGTTTTGACAACATTTCCCGCCGGACTGACCACTTCGTTTTTGATATATTTGGTGCGGTCGGTGCGCATGGTGCGCGACCAGATGTCCATGCCGGCAATCAGCGTATTCTTCTCCCCGGGCGTCCAGGTCGTCTGGAGCTGTCCCCCGTGGGTCAGGTGATTCCCGATGGGGACCACCAGTTCAGGAGTAACCCGCTGCGTTCCCGCGGGAATTTTGGTCTCGGTCACGGTGTTGGGAACCATTTCCACATCGCGCTGGATGTATTGGGTGAAGTAGTTGGCTTTCACGGAAGAGAGAAGATCGGAGATCGCGGTGATCTCGTAAGAAGTGGAGAAAAGGTGCCTGCTGATCTCCGTGTAGGTGGCGTTTGCCGGTCCGGGAAATGCCGATCCCCCCGGAATCCCCACATCGGTCGACCAATTGTTCTGGTATTGCACCCTGAAAACATGGTTTTCCCAGGGTTTCAGTCCGGCTTTGGCGGTGACGTTGTTCGAGGTGAACTGGCTGTTGGGAATCGTCCCTTCGGGAGTGCGGAGGTCGTCAGCCGCGGTATGGGTGCCACTGAGCCGCAGGGACCACTTTTTTGCCCCGGCATTCACGCCGGCATGCTCCGTAAGGAGGTTGTTGACACCCCCGTAACCCAGGGTGGCGTTCCCCGACACATAGGGTTTGGCGGCAAAATGGCCTTCTTTGGTGATGATGTTGATGATGCCCCCCATGGCCCCTGTTCCGTAAAGGGAGGATTGGGCGCCCTTGATCACCTCAACCCGCTCGATGTCGTTGACGTCGATCATGCTGAAGGAGGCGGTCAGGTCGGTGGCGGTCTCCATCCGGTGGCCGTCGACCAGCGTCACCAGCCTGTTCTCGCTCAACCCCCTGATGCTGATGGTCGTGGACCACGCCCCGTCACGCCCCATGGCAATTCCGGGCTCAGCCCCCAATACGTTGGAAAGGGTCTGCGACGACAACTTCAAAAAATTGCCGGCGCCCACCACTGCCATGGGAAGGGGCACATCTTTCATCCGCCGGTTGACCCTCATGCTGGTAACTTCCACTTCACCCAGGGGAATGGGCTCCTGGTCGAGGGAGTCGGGACTGGCTTTGCTTAATACGGTTTCGACGGGTTCATCCATCTGCCAGGCATCCTGGCCCAAACTCTGAAAAGAAAACAGGATCGCAAAGGCTGCTGTCAGCAAACCATTTTTAGTCATGGGAATTGTTCTTTAAGAGTACCGATTTTACCTCAATGCCCTTCAGCCGGCCTAACTGTCCGGTGAGGGAACCTATCTGATCGGTGGAGCCCTCAAGAACAAGGGAGATCAGACTCAGGCCATTGCTGCGGGGCAGCCCCTGACGTCCGATGATGATTGAAGAATGGCGGGAGATGATGTCGTTCAGCAACTGAACGTTTTCACGGTTTTCAACCTGAATGATGACGGTTCCTACTCTCTTTTCCATCAGAATGCCTCCGGATCAGTTTTTTTGAAGCTGTACCACCTTGAAAGGAGAAATACCCCCGTCGCAGAAAGGTGCAGATCTTTGGTTATTTTCTGCAATATTAGCGAATTGTTCCTGAATAATGCCCTGATATGTTTTATAATACAAAACTGACGATCCCTGCAAGCCTGGCCATCCTTTGCGAAGTGGAAAGGCGCAGTTCTGTGCTCAGGGCACGACGTAAATTGTCCTTCCTATGGTGCTCTTTCATTCTGATTTCGGTAGATTTGCCTGAAATAACGGTTTATGTTGCGGAATGCTTTCTGGCTTTTCTTAATAGCTCTTTTTCTTGGCGGGTGCGGCACTCCATCGTCGGAAGGCCATTTCACCATCGCCACCCTGAAAGGTCCCTCCTCGATGGGAATGATCAGGCTGATTGACAGTCTCAGCCGGGATCCTCACGCACAGATTCAGGTGAAAATTCTCAACGAGCCTCTCCAGGTGCGGAAGATGATGATTGACGGAACGGCCGGTTTCGCCATCCTCCCTTCCACGATGGCAGCCATCACCTACAACAAGGGGATGGACTACCGGCTGGTGGCCGTCCCGGTGTGGGGAACCCTTTACCTTGTGGGCAGCGACACCACCGTGACGGAGTGGGAAAACCTGAGGGGAAAACGGGTCTACGTGATGGCCCGGGGAATGACCCCCGATGTGCTCTTCCGCTACCTGCTGCAGAAAAACGGCCTCGACCCCGACCGGGACCTTTCCCTCGATTACAGTTTTCCTACCCACATCGACCTGGCGCAGGCGGTCAACGCCCGACAGGCGGATCTGGCGGTGATCTCGGAACCCCTGGCCAGTCTGGCCATTCAAAACAATCCCGCCCTGCGGCGCATTTTTTCCATGAACGACGAGTGGAGCCGCTTTGCGGGGATTCCCATTGCCGAGACCGCCTTTATGGCCAAAGCGGAGGTCCTGGAAAACCACCGGGAGATGGTGAAAAAACTCCTCGACAGCTATGCCGCCTCCACGGAATGGGTCAACGCCCACCCCGACAGTGCCGCCGCCCTGATTGTCAGGTATGGAATTCTTCCCGACAGCGTGGCGGCCCTTCATGCCATTCCGCGGATAAATCTTAAATTTGCAAGGGCCGGAGCCATTGAGCAAGAGGTCAGGGAGTATTTTAAGGTGTTTTACAAAATGAATCCCGATATTATCGGGGGAAAAATGCCGGATGAAAATTTCATTTACAGGTAGAAAAATTTGGAGCATTGCCTCGGTCGTGTTCATAGGGGTCGTCTGGAAGCTCCTTTCCCTCCTTTTGGGGTCTGAGTTTGTCCTTCCCTCACCGGAAAAGACCCTTGTCACCACCCTGGGACTTTTCGGGGAGAAGGAGTTCCTGGCAGTGGTCGGGACCACCATATTGCGAAGCCTTGCCGGTTTTGCCATTTCCATTGTGCTGGGAATCGGACTGGGAGTGCTTGCCGGAACCCGGCCCCGCTTCAACGCCTTCCTCCAGCCTATATTGATCACCATCCGTTCCATTCCGGTCATCGCCCTCATCCTGCTCGCCCTCATCTGGTTTAATCCCGGGTCGGTGCCTGTCTTCATCGCCATCCTCACCATGTTCCCCTTTATCTGCATCAACGTGATCGACGGGATTAGAAGCATGGACGGTGACCTGACACAGATGGCCGCCTTTTACCGGGTGGGCCGCACCCGGATCATCAGGGAGCTCTATATTCCCGGCATCATGCCCTTCATCATCAGCGGCGCTTCCAGCGCCATGGGCATCGGCTGGCGCGCCATCATCACCGGCGAAGTGCTCAGCCAGCCCCGCTATGGCATTGGCACCCTCATGCAGGGGGCGCAGACCTTCCTGAATGTCGACGCCGTCATCGCCTGGACCATCCTGGCGGTGGTCATCAGCTTCGCCTTTGAAAGGGCGATCCGCTGGGCCGAACATCACCTTACCGCCTGGAAATTCTGACCATGCAACTGGAACTGCAACATATCGGCAAAGCATACGGAGGGATCACCCTCTTCGATGATTTCTCCATAGCCTTCGATGAGGGAAAAATCACCTGTATCCTGGGTCCTTCGGGATGCGGCAAAACCACAATGCTGAACATCATCGGGGGGATTGTCCCTCCCGACAGCGGCTCCGCCGATGGATTCACGGGCAAAGCAATCTCTTACATCTTCCAGGACCCGCGGCTCCTTCCCTGGAAAACCGTGCGCGAAAACATCGGATTCGTACTGCCCCATGACCTGCCGGAAAAGGAACGGAAAAGCATCACCGACCGGTTTATCAGCCTGGTGGAGCTCGAAGATTTCGCTGATTATTATCCTGCCAAGCTGAGCGGGGGGATGCGCCAGCGGGTGTCCATTGCCCGGGCATTCGCCTTCCCCTCGGAAGTAATCCTGATGGATGAACCCCTCAAGGGACTGGACATCAAGCTGAAGCTGAACCTTATCCGCACTTTTTCCCGCATCTGGGAAACAGACAGGCGTACGGTGATCTTCGTCACCCACGACGTGGAGGAGTCGCTGCTCCTCAGCAACGAAATCATCGTGATGAGCCGGCCTCCGGTGCGAATAGTTTTCCGCACAAAAGCCGATGTTCCCGTGTCGGACCGCTCCCCTGACTCGGAATACCTGTCAGGTTTGAAAAAGGAGTTGATCTGTGCCCTGGAAAGCTGATCTTGCAAGAGTCAAGTTTATGATAATTAACAGTACTATTAATATTATGAAAAGTATTTCAGGAAAACGGTTATTTATACTCCTTTTACTGATAGGGTGCCAAATAAACCTTTTCGGTATAGAATACGCCCTGAAAGGTGAACCGGTAAAGATAAAAGTGCTCTGCTATAACCTCCGTTTCGGGGAGCTGGCCACACTCGAAGAGCTGGCCTCCTTCATCAACAACATCAATCCGGATGTGGTCGCCCTGCAGGAAGTGGACGTCAGAACCTTCCGCGACAGGGCAAAACACCAGAACGGAAAGGATTTCATCACGGAATTAGCCTTCCGGACCGGTATGCTGTCCGCATACGGACGCACCATTGACTATGCTGGAGGATATTACGGAATCGGAATTTTATCGCGCTTCCCCATTTCTGAAACACGGAGGGTGATGCTTCCCATGCCCGAAGGGGCAAAGGAGCAGCGGGCACTCCTCCTCGCCGGAATCGAATTCCCCGGAGGAAAGGGGTTCACCTTTGTTTCCACCCACCTCGATCACTCTTCTTCCGCCGTGAGGAAAGTCCAGGTGAAGGCGCTCAATCGTGCCTTGTCCGGAATCAGATCGCCCGTTGTTGTGGCCGGCGATTTTAATGCGAAACCCGATTCACCGGAAATTGCCGTGGGGATGAGAAAGTGGCAGACTGCCTGCACCAATGATTTTACCATCTCCTCCTCAAATCCTACGTCCAAAATCGACTACATCTTCTTTGCTCCGGCAGGCAGGTGGAGAAAAACGGACGCGGCAACCCCGGGAGTGACCCTCTCCGATCATCTTCCCCTTTGGGCTGAGCTTGAATTACTTTTTTAAATCCATTCTGTCAAACCACTAAAAGGGGCCCCATTGGCAGGCAGTGTAACTTTGAGTGGCTGCCCATGCGTGATACTACCTGTATGTTTACGGAAAGCTTCAACCATGCCGCCACCGCCAATTTTGACATGGTATTCGCCAATGATGCCGATGCCCTGAATCCTGGAATTCAGGGGGAGGAAGGTTCCATGACCTTCAGGTTACGGGTTTCTTCCACCGGAAGTTTCCCAGGGGGAGTGCCGGTGAGTACCCGGGCAGCCATCTGCCCCGATTGCTTGCCCCATTCCCGGTAGCTGACTCCTATACCTCCGCTTGCTCCCTGGGCAACCATGTCAAGGTCGGTGACATACACCGGCAAACCCGCATCTTTGGCTTCTTTTAAAATGATCGTGAATCCGGTATTGACCAGGTTATCGGCCGAGAGGAGAATGGCTTTGGCCCCCCTTTCTTTCAACGACCGGGTAGCCATGGACAGGTCAGCTACGGATGAAGAGGGCGCCTCCAGAATCCGGATTCCTTTTTCCTTGCCGGAAGCGCGAAGCCTTTCCACCGAAATCATGGAATTCACCTGCGCCGGGTCGAAAATGGTTCCTACGGCTTTCAGCCCATTGCCGTATTTTATCGCCATATCCAGCAATTGACCCATTTGAGGATTGTCATACACTCCGCAGATGTTCTCCGGCCTTCCGGCGGGAAAAATACCCAGTCTGACGGGATCGCTGGCCACGGTGAAAATGACAGGTACCGTGGTTACTTTCCGGGCAGTGGCGATGAGTGCCGGAGTTGTCACCGTGATGATGGCATCGGGTTTGTCCTGAAGCACCGCATCGATGATTTGCGGCAACTGCCCGATCTCCCCCTGAGCCGAATACTGTTTTATGACATAGCCTTTCCCTTCCTCCAGACCGCTCTCCTTTAACCCTTCCCCAACGCCGGCAATGGCTTCTTCCAGGGTGTAATTCTCCACCAGGGTGATCAGTGAAATCCTGGCCGGTTGTTTATCACCTGTCGGTTTTTCGGGCATCTTCTCTACTTCAGGAGGCAGGCACCAGGGTTCTCCCAGCCATGAAAGCACTTCCCGGTTGACTTCCAGCTTCCTGGGAACGACATTCTCAATCCTGATTTCAGAGGGTTTTTTGCCGTCGAGGATATCTGCTGCCATGGCCCCTGTATATTGTCCCACGGTGAAATAGTCGGCGCCCAGGCCGAAGAGGGCGCCATGGCGGGCATCCAGCGGATCATTGGTGATAACCGGAATACCGTTTGTTTCTGCAAGGGTGATAATCATTCCGATGGAAGAAATGGCTACCGTATCCCCTCCGATCCAAATGACTTCAACGTTCCTGGCAAGCAGGGTGCGGACCGCATCTGCCACTTCGTTGGTATTGGTGGCAATGGCTTCCACCAGCTCGATTCCCAATTCCTTGCAAATGGTGCGGGCTTCCCTGAGGCAGGATTCTGAGCAATGTTCTCCGGGATTCCAGACCACCCCCGCCCGTTTTATGCCGGGATGAAATTCCCGGAGTAACCGGAACGTCTCTGCAACAGGTTGAAAGGTCCCGATACCCGCCATATAGGGAGGATGATCTCCCGGTTCATTGCCCGTAATTCCCACCCCTGCACTGAAAGGATCCGTAACTCCCCCAAAAACATGGATCCTTTCCTTTTTCTGGTTGGCCTTGGCAAAAGCCTGCATCATCACGGTACTGGAGGTGATGGCCATCTGGTATGAGCCGTTCAGCACTTCCTGCGCCATCATACTGGCCATGGACAAATCTCCCATCGCGTTGAAATGCCGAAGGTTGGTTTGTCCGGGAGCCACATACCCCCTTTCCGTCAGCTTGTCAACGATCCCGGAAATATGGGTATCCAGAAGCATCGAGGAGGAAATTTGCAGGATGGCAATGGAGGGAAAACGCTCTTTCTCATTTACGGACCTGGCCTTCCTGTTTTCCAGATCGGAAATTAAAAGGATGGCTGAAACGGTTAACAGCACAGCCAGGGCAAACCACATCGTTTTGAATAACTTACCCATATATACAAATTTATGGGATTTACAGATATGTTCTTATCCTGATTTCATTTTTGAAGATTTTTATTGATCTCGGGAATTGGGAACAATGAACCAGGTGGGGGTAAGATTACGGAGTAAACCCGGTTCGTCATCGTTCAGGCCAGGTGAAAAACTGCTTCCGGCCGAGAAGGAGCAGCAGTTCCTTCACTACTTCCGGATTTTCTTCCGCGACATTCCTGTTCTCAAACGGATCGGCCTGGTGGTCGTATAATTCAATTACCGGTTGCGGATTTCTGAAATAGCGGGTGATCCGGTAGCGTGAGGTTCGCAGGGATATGCCCCTGTTGAAATAACTCCAGGCTGCATCCTGCCATTGTGCCGTTTCCGGATTCTGCAACAACTGAACCAGGCTTTTCCCGTCGGTGTCGAAATCCGTTTTGACCCGGCAGAGTTCCATCAGGGTGGGGTAGCCGATGGGAACCTCGTCGAGTTCCGTGATCTGCCCGTCGCCGTTGACATCGCGGTATTTAATGTCCCCGCCGTCGTATTCCCCGAAATTCTGGCGGGGAGATTTGGCCACTTCCTGGTCATCGACAAAAAGACGTTCCGCCAGGTATCCCCAGGTTTGATTTTACCGATTTTTCCCAGGTAATGGTTGGATCGGAATAGCGGGAAATAGACATCCCCGCGCGGGTATATCCGTTTTCACGGCCGAAAGTGGCGCCACGGTCGGCATTGTTCATGTTGACATCCGAGAGGTAGAGGAAACGGTCGTTGGCAGCTCCGATGGCGTCGTTCCCCTTAAGTCCGTAGGTTCCCCTGAATTTCAGCCTGGAAATTAACGGCTTAATTCCTTCCCAGAATTTCTCATTTGAAACGGTCCAGGCTACTCCCACAGAGGGGAAGAAACCCCACTTTTTGTCTTTGTGAAACCGTTCGGAAGCATTGTAGCCAAAGTTGAATTCGGTAAAATAGCGGTCATCGTACGAATAGGTGGCCCTTCCTGCCAGACCTACGTTCTCACCGTTTATACATTCAAGGCCTCCTAAATAAGGGATCATCCCTCCTTTTTTCCACAATCCTGCCATAGGGTGCCTCAATTTTGCTATTTTTACCGGAATCACTCTGAAAAGCGACAAATTCTATGAAGCGACGGAATTTTATCGGACTGGTATCGGCGGGGAGCGGTGCAGTTCTGGCAGGGGTCCCCTTGGGTAAGGCCACTGCGGCGCAGCCGGGGAGGAAAAGCAGAAAACGGGTTGAACTTTCGGCCGACCTGGTGATAGCCGGAGGTGGCATGGGCGGATGTGCCGCTGCTTTGGCTGCCTGCCGCAACGGACTCAAGGTGATTCTCACGGAAGAGACTGACTGGATTGGCGGCCAGGTATCCCAACAGGGAGTACCGCCCGATGAACACCGGTGGATTGAGACCCATGGGGCTCCGCCAAGTTATCGTGATTTCAGGAAACGGGTGAGGGATTATTACCGGCGCAATTATCCGCTGACCACAGATGCCCTGGGCCGGGAATTTCTGAATCCCGGAAACGGCGGGGTATCCCGCGTGTGCCATGAACCCCGCGTGGCTGTGGCTGTTCTGGAGGAGATGCTTGCTCCTTATATGAGTTCAGGTAAGCTGGTACTTCTTCGGGAATTCAGGGTGACCCGCGCAGACTCCACAGGTGACAAGGTCAGTGCCCTCGAAGTGGTGAATGAAAAACAGGAACTCCGGATGGTGCTGAAAGCCCCTCT
>CAYYJE010000102.1:0-10363 GCA_964472165.1 uncultured Prolixibacteraceae bacterium
ATCCAGTTTCTGAAAATCAAGAATCCCCACCTGAGGGACATCCGTTTCCAGGAGGATCCCGTCTTCAGGTGATATTTCATAATCGGTTGGCCGCTGTACCATGTTGGTGATCTGCCTGATGATGTCGTCAGCTTCCGCATCCTGGGGGTCGGGAACCACTTTACTCCCGATAATAATGTCGGGTTTGAAAACCTCTTTCATGACGTCGTGCGGAAAATTATTCACGATACCTCCGTCAAAAAGGAGTTCCCCGTCAATTTTTATGGGCTTGAAATAGAGTGGAAAAGTCATTGAGGCCCTGATTGCCTCGCCAAGGTCACCCTTTCCCAGCACTACCTGCTTGTTGCGGTGTACTTCTGTGGCGATGCATCTGAAGGGCACAAACAACCTGTCGAAATTTCCTCTTGATATGGCAGTGGTGGGGGCCATCAGCTCCATAAAGGTAAAATCCATCTGCCATTGGGGGATGATATTGGTAGGAGGGAGTACCCTGACCTTGTTGTCCCTTTTTTCGAGCCGCAAGTCTATCCATCCCGGGTTTTCTTCCGGTTGCTTGAAATAATACCTGTATTCCTGTTGTATTTTGCCTGTCGACCAGAAATAAAATTCATCGGAACGGAAAAGTTCTTCCATCTCGTCGGTCGTGTATCCCGCAGCATAGAGCCCGCCTATGATTGCTCCCATCGAGGTTCCGGTGATATAATCGATCGGAATGTGGTTGGCCTCCAATACTTTAATCACTCCGATGTGGGCCAACCCCTTGGCTCCGCCTCCGCTGAGTACCAATCCCACCTTCTGGCCGAAACTGAAGTTGACGGCTCCGAAAATCAATAAGCTGAAAATGAAAAACTTTCTCATGACAATTCATGGATATGCACCAAGGCAAAAGTATGAAAATTCCCCCTTGAATGCGCCATTTGTCAACCGGGCGTCATCCAAAAAAGACGATTAAAAGGCCTTCCCCTTTTCTTGCAGCGGTCTGAATCCTTCACCCAGGATTTCCCGGGTATCCATGATGGTGATGAAGGCTTCAGGATCGATTGATCCGATGTATTCTTCCAGAATGGCCACCTCACGACGGCTGACTATTGTGAAAATTATCTTTTTTTCTTCATGGGTATACATTCCGGTTCCGGTAAGGTACGTGCCACCCCGCTCCAGGTCTGTGAGAATTTTCTCACGGATGGTATCGTGTTTGTCTGAAATGATAAACAAGGCTTTGTTGTAATCAACCCCTTCAATGGTCATGTCTATCGCCCTGCCTGTAATATAGATGACGATCCATGAATAGAGCGGGATGGCCCAATCCTGAAATGAAGCCAGCGCAATGAGCACAATGACGGAATCGACGTAGATCATCAGTCTTCCGAGCGGCAGGTGGGTGTATTTGGCCAGGATCATGGCAATGATGTCCGATCCGCCTGAGGTGGCACGCGACTTGAAGATCAGTCCAAGGCCAAAACCAATAAGTACTCCCCCGAAAACGCAGGAGAGCAGCACATCGCTGACCAGGGCAGCATCCCCGTCGGTGCGCAGCATGGTAATGCCGTCGATAAAGATGGAGGTCAGCACAAAGCCGGTAATGGTTTTAATTCCAAATTTGGGTCCCAGAATTTTAATGCCGGCCCATGTAAGGGGGATGTTCAGGATCAGACCGAACAAACCGATGGGAATTCCGTCGGGCCAGAAGGAAAAGACTCCCCGTGACAGGTAATGAACCACGATGGCAATGCCGTAAACCCCACCCGGCACTATTTTGTGAGGTGTAATGAAAAATACAAATCCTACTGCCAGGATGAACGAACCCAGCAATATCAGCGAATAATCATAAAACCACTTCTTACTGAAGCGTTTTACTTGCGGGATGAAGGCCATAGGTGTCAGGTTTTAATGAGTAAGGTGAACTGTAAGGTTAAAAGGGTCATGAGGCTAATCTGGTCATGACCCGGGAAAAATATGAGATGGTTTGATGTAAGAAAGCACCGTGTTGCGAAAATAAAGAAAAAAGGCTTCCCTGAAGAAGCCTTTTATATGATCGACATGAAGTCTTACACCCTTTTTTCCTTGATGCGGGCTTTTTTCCCGGTAAGTTTCCGAAGATAAAAGAGCCTTTTACGTCTTACACTCCCTTTCTTGTTTACTTCCACTCCGTCGATGAAAGGGGACGTAATGGGGAAAATACGTTCTACACCAATGTTGCCGGACATTTTACGCACAGTGAACGTTTTGGTGTCACCTGTACCTTTGATCTGGATCACCACACCACGGTAGCTCTGGATCCTTTCTTTGTTACCTTCTCGAATTTTGTAATTTACGGTAACGGTATCCCCGGCACTGAATGCCGGCAATTGTTTTCTTTCAGTCTCGAATGCGTTACGAGCAATTTTAATTAAGTCCATCTTTTTAAAATTTTTCAGGTTGGCAATATTACCCGCAATGGCGACGTAAGAGATTGCTTAAAAATGTGGCGCAAAATTAGTAAAATTATTATTCCGAACAACACCTTCAATTTTCATTTTTAATGGGAAGTGCCGGAAGGCATTTTAAGATGGTCGCCTGTCTCTTCCACGATAATCCTGTACCACCAGTCGGGGTACCGTGGCTGATCGGGCATGGCAGGCTCGCCATATTCATTTCTTTTAAATTCGCCGTTTTCCTCTTTTTTGATATTCCCGTCAATAAATTTCACCAGCAGGTAATTGTACAGCTTCTTCCATTCGCTGGTCATTCCGTTGGCCTGGTTGACTGAATAGTCTGTGAGGAATCTTCTTGAGGCAGTTTCTCCATTTTTATCGAGAATGGCTTTGGCAGCCTGGTCCACAGAGGGTGTGAAATCGATGAATTTCCCTTCCAGTTCAGCCTGTTTTTTGCGTATGATGGGGATCATGTCGCTGTAACGTGAATAGGCCCAATTGCTTACCTGGTTGAAAATCCAGAAAGCGGCAGTAGGGGAGTAGTTCAGCAAATCGCCATTCCCGACTTTGAATGCTTCGGGCGTTTCGGTAATTCCGCAATAGATGGGGGTGTAAACACTGCTGTAGGAATCGTCGACTCCGAACCAGATGATTCCGCCAATAGGATCGGGAAGCCAGTTCCTGCTTTGGGTCACAAAGGAGAAGCCGGTTTGCTGGGTGGAAATGGCCCGTTCGTGCACGTATGTGGCTGAATCGAGTTTCCAGGTCATCGGGCGCCAGCGGTAGGGCAGCGAGAAAGGTCCCCTGCCCGGGTCATTGGTCATATCAAGGGGGGTTCCCTGATAATGGTCACGCATCATTTCCATCACATCTTTGACGGAAACCGGTTTCGTGGGTTTGACCCACAGCGGCATCCGGTTAACGGCAAAGTTGTTTTCACCTCCGTGAACGACCTTCCCCTGGATATAGTCGTTGTACTGATCCATTCCCGTGGCGACCTTGTTGAATCCGGCATATACCCGGGCTTCGGAAAAACGGGCTGCTCCGAAATCCACAGGGGCATACACATCTGAGAAACTAAAATCTTTGTTCTTCCCGGAAAACCATCCTTTTTCACGGGCAAAGGAGATGACATCCCTGGAATAGAGACAATTTTTCGGATCGTCGAGCGGGAAAGTGGTGATTCTGGCCTGATTGGCATGTCCGCTGATATAGCCTTCGGGGATTCTCATGGCCACCCATACAGCTCCCCTTTCCCCTTCGCCCTTGCCGATCATTTCCATGATCCAGACTTCGTTGGCATCGGCGATCGAAAATGACTCCCCGGAACTGGCATATCCGTACTTCTCAACAAGGGATGTCATTACCTCAATGGCTTCACGGGCGGTTTTTGAACGCTGAAGGGCAATGTATATCAGACTTCCGTAATCCATAACCGCACCCGGTTGTTTCGATAATTCTTCCCTTCCGCCATAGGTCGTTTCCCCGATTGCCACCTGGTGTTCGTTGATATTGCCCACCACACTGTAGGTATGGGGTATCTGCTCTATCTTGCCAAGGAACTTGCCGGTGTCCCACTCGTACACATCGAGGAGCGATCCGGCTGGCCAGTCCTGCGAAGGCCAGAAATAAAGCTCACCATAAAGGGTATGTGAGTCTGCGGCGTAGGTAATCATCACCGAACCGTCGGCCGACGCCCCCCTGGTAATCAGAAAATTGGTGCATCCGTTAGAAATCTGACTGTTTCCCATCCATATAGTCAACAGTATCAAAATGATAGTTTTGCTTCTATTACTCATATCCCGAAAATTTTAGAGATCCATGGAGGGCAAATATACTTTTTTAAGCCAATCTTCCGAATGATTTTTATTATTTCCAGAATGTGGCGTGAAAAACTGATTGGTTATTTACCTGATCGGTAACCCTCAGTTCGAGGGTATGACGTTTCCCGCTGCCTATTCTGCCGGTGTCGATCCGGTAGGTTAACCTGCTGTATTTCGGGTCATATTCGAAGAGGACCCATTCTCCGTTGATCGTTCCTCTGTAATCTGAAATTCCTGAGAGTTCATCTGTAATCCTGAATCTGATTTCCCCGGTTTCGGTAAGTGCATTGTTCTTAAGGGTGAGGGGGACAATTTCCGGGGGAATTGTGTCCACTCCCACGGTATAATTTCCGAAATTCCTGATTGACGTTTCCATCCATCCCTCCCGGTATTTTCCCCCCGCATATCTCTTTTTTCCCGACTCGTCGAGTGACACGACGATGGCCTTTTGGGTCAGGGAATCGGGAAGCAGCTCTGTTTTTATCTTCATCTGCAGGGATTTATGTACCGGGGTGGTGGATTGGTGCACCTGATGGACCGGAGAGAAAAATGCGGAGGAGTCCTCAAATGACCGGTATTGAAAGTCGAAATCTTTGTAAAACGCACCTGATGGAGTTCTGAGTTCGAAGCCGGGCTGAAGGTATTCATTGGTAGCCTCCATCATGAAAAGGTTTTCTGGCATTGGCTGAAGCGGTGCGACAGGTACAAACTCTCCGTTGATGCGAAAGTTGAATCTGGAAGTATTCCCCTTCACGTCGGAGAGGATGATTTCGCCGCGGTATATTTTTCCGCTGTCGATCTGAAGAATTCCACGCTGGCTGTCGGTATTGTACACATTCAGCAGGTTGCCGGGGTCGAGCCACAATTTGTGAAACCTTTCGTTGTTTTCAATGTATTCCTCATAATCGATGTGGCTGTTGAGGTAACGGTTCAGGCTATAGGGAATCCTGCTGAGTGTGAAACTAAAAACCTCCTGTTTCTCAATCAGGAGCCGTGCAGAAAAAATTCCGCAGGGGCTTTGATTCCCGTCGAAAAAATCGTTTGCTTTCACGGCAATCCCGATCCTTCCGAAGGCTCTGACCGCTTTGTCCTGGGGAAGCGTGTACCGCACACCTGCGGCAACGGGGGCGTATCTCTTCCTGAAATTTGTACCTTCAACATGTGATTGATTGTCGAGCGGGTAAAACTGGACGGAGGCAATCCGGGGCGCTGTCTGATCGACAACCGTAAAATTATTGATTTGAAGTGGATTGAGGGCATCCTGGGTGGGGGTATCCCTGATCTCATAGTGAAGGTGAGGGCCTCCTGAACTTCCTGAATTGCCACTGTAGCCAATCAGTTCCATTCGCTGAACGGGGAAAACACCGGGGAGGAGGGACAAATCGACAGAGAAGGACTGCCGCTTGTATTGCTCTGCTTTGACATATTCTTCAATGTCTTTTCTGAATTTCAGCAAATGTCCGTATACCGTGGTGGTGTTGTTGGGATGGTCGACATAGAGGGCAAGTCCGTATCCTCCGGGAGAAACGGCAATACGCGACACAAACCCTTCTGCACTGGCATGGACGGGAATCCCTGTTCTCCGTTCAGTCCTGAAATCAAGCCCCATGTGAAAATGATCGGACCGGAGCTCACCGAAATTTCCGCTCAGGGAAACCGGGATTTTCAGAGGTTCTGCATAATATTTCATCTGGCCACCGGCAACCAGGGAAGTCAGAACAAAAAGGAACAAAAATGTGTTATATCGAAGCATCGGCATTCAAATTTGCTGGATAGCGGACAAATATAACGGTTGACTTTGGATTTATTTTACAAATTGGGTGCAAGTCGGGTTTGAAATTGTCTGAAAATATTAATTTTGTCACTGAATTGCAGCAAAAATGACAGAGGAAAGCCTTTTGCTTGTGAAAGAACTGAAAGAAAAAATTCACCGTGTTTTTGGTGAATTTGAACAGTTGGAGAAACGGAATGAAGAATTGCAGCAGGTCATTGTTTCGTTGAACAATACAGTGGAAGTTCTGGAAAAGGAAAAGGGCGAACTCACAACCAGATATGAAAATCTGAAGCTTGCCAAAGTTTTGGAAAACGGTTATGGCGATAACCGGTTGGCCAGGCAGAAGATTACCAAAATGTTGCGGGAGATTGATAAATGTGTGGCATTGCTGAATGAATAACAACAGGATGAACGACACGCTTTCAATAAATATCAAGATTGACAACCGGATTTATCCCCTGGTGGTCGGTCGCAAAGATGAGGAGAGATACCGAAACGCTGCAAAGAGGCTGAATGAGATTGTGCAGGCTTTCAGGAAGGATTATCCTGACAAGGATGCACAGGATGTGTTGGCCATGTCGGCTTTTCAGATTGTATACAGCAGTCTGGTAATGCAGGAAAAAACCGACAACTCTCCCCTTATCGATGAGCTGAAAGATTTAAGAGACGATATCGTTGATTTTTTGGAAGAGAAACCGGCCCATCGTTTCTGAACGAAAGATATTTTATCATACCCGTTTATCCAAGGTTTTCCGCAGGGAAATCCCTGGAATGCGGGTTTTTTTATTCATAAATAAATTTTTAAGTATATGGGAATAGAATTAATCATAGGTATCGTAATCGGCATTGCAGGTGGAGGCACCCTTTCCTATTTTTTGTGGGATACGGCGCTGAAATCAAAAAAAGTGAAGATCGTCACTGAAGCGGAGGCCGAAGGAGAAGTGATCAAGAAGGAGAAAATGTTACAGGCAAAGGAGAAATACCTTCAGCTCAAATCGGAACACGAAAAGTTCGTCAATGAGCGCAACCAGAAGGTTATTGCCCTTGAAAACAAACTGAAGCAGAGGGAAACGGCAGCAAACCAGCAGCGGAACGATCTTTTGCGTGACATTAAAAGTTTTGAGACGGAAAAGCACGAAGTGGAAGTGATCAGGGAAAACCTGAACGCACAGCTCAGCGTCATCGAACTCAAGAACGAAGAATTGGAACGACTGCACCGGTCACAGGTTGAGAAACTGGAACAGATATCCGGGATGTCGGCCGAGGAAGCCAGGTCGCAGATGGTAGAATCCCTGAAGGAAGAGGCCAAGACTGAAGCGATGTCGTTTGTGAATGAGATCATGGAAGAAGCCAAGCTGACTGCTTCGAAAGAAGCCAAGAAGGTGGTGGTTAAAACCATTCAGCGTGTGGCTACTGAAACTGCCATAGAAAATGCGGTTACCATTTTCCATATCGAAAATGACGAGATGAAAGGTCGGATTATTGGCCGGGAAGGAAGGAATATCAGGGCGCTGGAAGCCGCTACAGGGGTTGAGATTATTGTGGATGACACTCCGGAAGCCATTGTATTGTCGGCTTTTGATCCGGTAAGGCGTGAAGTGGCAAGGTTAGCTTTGCATCAGCTGGTGACAGATGGCCGTATCCATCCTGCACGTATTGAGGAAGTGGTACAGAAAGTCCAGAAGCAGGTGGAAGAAGAGGTAATCGAAACCGGCAAGAGAACCACCATCGACCTGGGAGTCCACGGATTGCACCCTGAGCTGGTACGGCTGATCGGAAAAATGAAATACCGTTCATCATACGGGCAGAATCTCCTTCAGCACTCCAGAGAGGTTGCCAATCTTTGCGCCATTATGGCCGCCGAACTGGGTTTGAATCCCAAGAAAGCAAAAAGGGCAGGGCTTTTACACGATATCGGGAAAGTGCCCGATGATGAGCCTGAATTGCCGCATGCCGTTCTTGGAATGAAACTTGCCGAGAAGTATAAGGAAAAGCCGGAAATATGCAACGCCATCGGGTCGCACCACGACGAGGTGGAGATGCAGACCTTGCTGGCTCCCATCGTTCAGGTTTGTGATGCCATTTCCGGTGCACGCCCCGGCGCTCGCCGCGAAGTAGTTGAATCTTACATCAAACGGTTGAAAGATCTGGAAGACCTGGCACTCTCTTATCCCGGGGTGATGAAAACATACGCAATCCAGGCCGGCCGGGAACTGCGTGTAATAGTGGGGTCCGACAAGATTAATGACCAGGAATCGGAACAACTGTCGTACGACATTGCCAAACGCATACAGGATGAAATGACCTATCCCGGGCAGATTAAGATTACCGTAATCAGGGAAACAAGGGCAGTCAATTATGCAAAATAGATACGGGTATTAAACAAGGAAGCCGTTTCTTTTCATGGGAACGGCTTCTTTTTTTTATGGTCAAGCAGGGTGATCATTTTCTGTATATCGGTGGCCCTTTCCGAAAGCCCGCTTTTGTTGTACGATTTTTCCATGACCTCAAGCAGGCGCAGCATGAAACAGCGGGGGGAACTTGCTTCATAACTTGCCAGACTCAGGTTGTAATTCATCTTCTTCATGTAATATTCCAGTTCCTTGCGTCCTGTAATCGATCCGTTACTTGCAGGATTGATATAAAACAGGATGTCACTCTCCACGCCGGGAGGGTGTACTTTCGCAGCTATTCTGCGGTCCACATAGGCCAGCATGGGATTTCTGGGCAAATCAACATACCTGACAGGCAGGTTAAGCCTGAGCGCGATGATGTTGTATAAAAGAGCTACCGATACCGCATTCCCTGTCTGGTTTTCAAGCAACTGATTAATAAAGCAATATTGGGGTGACAGGCCGTTTTCAGGTCCGGTGTTGAAGCCATATCCATTGAAGAAAATATGGTTTAAGACTGTGATTTTTTCGAGCGAAGTGAGTGAATTGTTGATTTCAACCCAGACTTTTTTCCTGATTTCTTCTATTCTCCGGAAAATCCTCTCTTCATTCAGGTCGGGATAATGGTATTTACTGACCAGCATAAAACCTTCGAGAAGATCGGGAGAAGATTGGCGTGACCAGTTGCGGAGGTGCTTGAAATTCTCTTTGAAGCGTATTTTGTTGATCAGGTTTTCGATGCGGATCTGGCATATTTCATGGCGGGTTGTTTCCCAGATTTTTTCAAGTTCGGGAATAACAGCGGGTTTCTCTTTCAGAAGCTCTTCCTCAATGGCTTCAAAGATTATGGTATCCGGGTCATCCATGAGCCGGATCAGTGCATTGGTCCGTTGTTTTTTAACCCCCCTCATCCGTCAGCTGGTTAAGGTGCCGAGTACCGCCCTGACCAGTTTTTCCATCTCAGAGTGATAACTCTCATTGGCTCCACTGGTCATTCTGTTGGCGATTAACAGACAAATGGTGAGGGCACGATGTCCCAGCATCCTTGAAAGCCCATAAATGGCTGAGCTTTCCATTTCGTAATTGGTGATCTTCATCCCTTCGTATTCAAACTGTGAAAGTTTTTCATTCAGAAGCGGATCGGCCGTTTTCAGTCGAAGTTCTCTTCCTTGAGGACCGTAAAATCCTGGTGATGAGATATTTACCCCTTGAATAAAGGGGGCTTGGGAGAATATGTTTAAAAGTTCTTCTGAGGCATCTACCACATAAGGCGTGGGAAAAGTGTCCGGCCATTTCAGCGCCTCCCTGAATGCACCCTCAAAAGCCATGTCGCAAAAACTTTCCCTGTTGGCGTAAAAAACCAGCATCCCATCGAACCCGATGGATTTCCTGCTTACCAGCCAGCTGTTCACCGGGGTGTCATATTGCAATCCTCCCGACGTACCTATGCGAATAATCCGTAACGACCGGCGCTCACTTTTAATTTCCCGTTTGACGAGATCTATGTTGACCAGTGCATCCAGTTCGTTCAGCACAATGTCGATGTTGTCGGTGCCAATTCCGGTGGAAACCACAGAGAGCCTGTGACCCCCGTATCTGCCAGTGAGGGTGGTGAATTCACGGTTCGATACCGTCAGTTCAATGGAGTCGAAAAGACCGGCAATCATTTGTACCCTTCCGGGATCCCCTACCAAAATTACCGTATCGGCGATCTGTTCGGGAAACAAATGCAGGTGAAATATGGACCCATCGCTGTTCAGTATGAGCTCTGATTCTTTGATCATAATAATTTAGATAGTAATGCATCCAAAAATATTGAAAAAATGCTTTTGTACCAATTAGTTAGATGAATTTTTATTAACAGTTAAATTCCACGTCGAAGTTAAAAGGGTTAATAACCTCAAATCCCCGTTTTAATGCTACTTTTGTACGTAATCATTTAAATAAGAATCATGAAGA
>CAYYJE010000103.1:0-10328 GCA_964472165.1 uncultured Prolixibacteraceae bacterium
CCCCCTGATCCCTCCTGCGTCGGGCCAGGGTACTCCTCCTGTCCAGGCGGAGAAAGATCCGGATCCCCGGTTATGTATCTTTGACCTGCGGCGGTCAGCACCTACGGCTCTCAGTCGCTTAGTCGCTCCATGGTTCCAGATTCCAAAGTTCCATGTTCCAGGTGAAGTCCGGATTCACAATACGATCCGTATTTCTGTCGCTCTTTCGCTTAGTCGCTCTCCCGCTCCCTCGCTCCCTCGCTCCCTCGCTTAGTCGCTCACTGACGCTCATTATTCGGTCAGTGTCTTCGACCCTCGCCCGCCGAAGCCTGCGTCAGCATTAAGGGGAGAGGCGAAGGCAGGTCGCTCCCTCGTCTCTTCGTTCTCTCAGTCTCTCAGTCTCTCAGTCTCTTTGTCTCTTTGTCTCTTTGTCGCTCCCCCGTTTTTAATCCGTACAGATCCGTCGCATCTATGTTCATCCGTGTTCCAAAACCGACGAATGATCACTTTGACCTAAACCTTTGGCTCCATAAGATAATAGGATTATCAGAAAGAAATTGAATGCAGGTCATCGGCAAACCGGTGTTCAGAATAGAAAAATCATCCTACATTTGAAATGGATTGAACGAAAGTGTTCCAAACAACAAAAATTGAAGCTATGAGAAAAATATTTTTCACGCTGTGGTGGGTGGTGACAGCCCTTGGGGGAACTGCGCAGCAAAATGCGGATGTTATCCGGACCAACATCCCGTACTATCCGGAGGAGGTATCCCGGAGTGATTCCTACACCGGAGAGCGGTGCGTGCTGGACATCTGCTATCCCGCCACTGCAAAGGATTTTCCCACCATCGTATGGTTTCACGGGGGAGGGTTAACCGGGGGAGAGAAATTCATTCCCGGGGAGCTTCGGGGGAAAGGCATTGCCATTGTGGCGGTCAACTACCGGCTGCACCCGAAGGTCAGTGCAGTGGAGGCCATCAAAGATGCCGCTGCGGCCATTGCCTGGGTTTTCAACCATATCACGGAATATGGCGGGGACAGCGCGTTGGTTTTTATCTCGGGTCACTCGGCAGGGGGATACCTGGCCGCCATGACCGGACTCGACAAGTCGTGGCTGGGTGTGCACGGCATCGATGCCAACCGCATTGCCGGACTGATTCCCTTCAGCGGCCACACCATCACCCATATGACCATCCGCAAGGAGCGGGGAATCCCTGACTTCCGTCCGGTGGTCGACTCGCTCGCCCCTCTCTACCATGTCAGGGCCGATGCCCCGCCTCTTCTGCTGATCACCGGCGACCGGGAACTGGAGATGCTGGGAAGGTACGAAGAGAATGCCTACCTGATGCGGATGATGAAAGTGGCGGGGCACAAGGAAACCCGGCATCTGGAACTCGACGGCTATGGCCACGGAATGGCCGAACCCGCCTATCCCCTGTTGATCAACGAGGTAAGACGTATCGTTAAAGCCCGGCACTCCCTCTGGTAGCAGGCTTTACTTTGGGGTGGCGGCACGGGTGAACTCCCGCTTCCCCAATTCATAGCGCATGCCTACTGAAAACTGAAAATCGATTTTAGAATCGGCTTCAGAGGTGGTAAAAAGCAGGAGGGGTTCAATCATCAATCCGCTTTTCAGCGGGATATTTCCTGTCACGTATACGCCTGACATTTGCGTTTCCAGAAAATCCCAATCGTCGGAGTTATACTTATCCCCGATGACCGTCCCCAGCCGGAGGAGGGTACCGTCGTTTTTCCCGAGACCGGTTCCGAGCCCCACCATTTGCCGGTATCCCGGAAGTGCCGAAGGGAAATGAGAGGCAAGATGGTAATCGGCAAAGGCGATGTCGCGGGGCCCGAACCGCAAATAAAGCCGCGGGTAAACACGAACCATCTTCCGGCCGCTGACCGGCATGCCATGTCCTTCCACCTCCTTGTTGTACACGGTATAACTTAGTTGTCCGGCATGGATGCCACCCCCAATCCCATACCACCTTTCGTCATACGAGAGATAGGGACTGATGCTGAAGAGGATTTTCTTTTCAGGAGCCGGAAGAAGGGTATTGACGGGAACAGAGTCGGGAGGATATTTTTCGGTCCTGATCAGCGCTTCCGTATGTTGTCCCAAAATCAGGTCAAGACCGTAATTAAGGGTACGGGCCCTGGTAAGGTTTTCCTCCTTAAAATTGAGGGAAGCTCCGCCGATCAGGTATTTCTGGTTGAAATAGGCGGTATTGCTGATTCTGTCGCACCCTTCACCGGAAAATCTTTCGAAGGAGTTGTTATAGTTCCCGGTTGAAATTCCCACGCCTACCGATTTAGATTTCCGGATCACCACGGAATCGCTGAGTTGCTGCGGAAGGGTTTGTCCCATCAGGAGAAAGGGGAGCAGCAGCAAAACCGCATAAGCCAGGCGCACCCGGAAGGAATGGTAAGTGCGGAAGAGGAGAAGCAGGGCTTGCAGAGCCGCCACCATAAAAAACAGGAGTATAACTCCCAGTTCCACAGGGTGAAACCAGCTCCGCAACAATACGATCAGTCCCCCCGAAAGGGCAAAAAAGGAGACCACAGCAGGCAGGGAGGGGGGAGAATCATTTCCCCGGAGGGATAAAACCGGCACGCTGCGGATTTCCCGCCATACCAGAAAAACCAGGAAAACCGGGAGGAGGACCAGGATGGACCATTGCGTCTGGTTGAAAATCCCCATCACCGCTCCCCCGACTGTATGCGCTGCCGGATCCTTAAAAAATTCCACCCCGAATCTCACTGCCAGGTAAAGCGACAGGGAAAAAAGCACGGAACTGCCCGGCTGTTTCCACCTCTTCTGAAAGGCGATCACCAGCGCCACCACGAGCAGAGCCCCCAGAAGTTCATACAATTGAACGGGGTGGACAGGCAAAGAGAAGAGCTCCGACTGACCAATCAATTCCTGTTGGTGATGAAAGAAATGAGGAAGGGTATATACCGGGTATTGAACCGCCCATGGCAAGGAGCTGGGGGTGCCGGAACAACATCCGGCGAAGAAACAACCTGCCTTCTGAAAGACCAATGCCAACGGAATGGCCAGGGCAAAGGCATCCGCAAAAGGAGCCCTGAACTTCATCCATCGTTTTCCGATTACCAATCCCGCTACCAGCAACAGTACACCCCCGAAAAGCTCCTTCTTAGGGGCCGGCACGAGGGTAAAAGTGGTGATCATGGAATGCCACTCATCCCCTGATAGGGTGAAAAGCTTGGTCCCCGCGATGAAAAGGATCTGGGAAAACAAGACCATCAGGATCCACGGAAGCATCGGGAATTTCCGCCGGTACCCCTCAACCAGAAGAACCCCCAGCGCTACCCCGAATGCTACCGAGTAAAACAGGGTAAAATAATGGCCCGGGGGAGGAAGATGTAAGAAATCATGTCCCATGGCTTTTGTAGTTAAACGATTATAGTTACAGAAATATACGAAAAAAATCAATACTAAAATCACTGAAAATGAAGTTTTTAAAAAAATTACTACATTTATAGTAAATATATTATAAAAATAGTTGTTTATTTATTTTAATCTACTATATTTGTAGTAGAAATTCAACGTCACATGAAGCAGCTTACGAAAGCAGAGGAACAGGTGATGCACATCCTGTGGAACAAGAAAGAAGCCCTGGTGAAGGAGGTGGTCGAAGAGTTTGAAGAGCCCCGGCCTGCCTACACCACGGTGGCTACCGTGTTGAAAGTGCTGGAGAAAAAAGGATTCGTGGATCATCAAACCATCGGGAATGTCCATCTCTTTTTCCCTTTGGTAGCCAAAAGCGAATACACGCGGGTTCAGTTCAGCACGCTGCTGAAAGATTATTTCAGTGGTTCGTTTCCGAAGATGGCCACCTTTTTTGCCCGGGAGAATAACCTGGGCATTGCCGAACTGGAAGAGATGATGAAAATGGCAGCCGGGGAACTGGAAAAAGAAAATCAAAACAGGAAGCGATGAGCACGATCTGGATATTACTGGCAGAGGCCTCGCTGGCCATGGCGCTATTCTGGGCTGTTTACCATTTCTCGCTCCGGAAAGTGGCGCTTTTCAGGGCCAACCGGGTGTACCTTCTGGGGGCATTGCTTATCTCAATGCTGCTTCCTTTGTTTCCCATCCATTACACGGTGCTGGTGGAAAACGGGATCACGGATGCTGCCAGGTCCCGGGCAGATTTGCAGATTCTGGCTGCCGGAGAGGGGCTGGAGCGCACAGGTGACTTCCTGAATGAAAAATTCGCGAGGATGCTGCTATGGGCCTATCTGGGAGGAGTGTTTCTGGTTCTTGCCAGACTTGCCGTTCAGACTTTCCTGCTCTTCAAAGTCATTTACCAATCGGGAATCAGCCGTCACGGCCATTTCAGAATAATCAGCAACAGCAGGTATCCCCTGCCCTTCTCCTTTTTCGGCTATGTCTTTTACAATCCTGCCGTTTACGGCGGGGAAGAGCTAGCCGACATCCTTGCTCACGAAGAGGTGCACATTCGTGAGAAACACTGGGCTGACCTGCTGCTTACCGGGTTGTTCACCGCCGTTTTCTGGTTCAATCCTTTTGTCTGGTTGCTCGAGCGCTCGATCAGGCAAAACCATGAATACCTCGCCGATGAGGGTGTCCTTGCGCAGGGACATCCCCGGGGAAGGTACCAGGCGCTTTTAATCAACCAGTTGATGGGCGTGCCGGTGATGGGATTTACCCATCCCCTCCACTACTCCATGAACGCAAACCGTTTTAAAATGATGACATTAAATGAAAAACCAAAGAAAAGGGCATTGCGCCTGATGTGGGCACTGCCCGTTGTGGCCCTGTTATTGGCAGCTTTCGCCGAACCCGTTTTTGAAACGCAGTCATCCTCACCGGAGAACCTGGGTTCAACAACTGATGAAGTCCTGCGTCCTTCCGAAGAAGTAAAAGTGACCGGGAAGGTGGTTAAACCCGACGGCTCCCCCCTTCACGGAGCCTCCGTGATCATCGGGGGAAGTAACTCCGGAACCATTACGGGAGCCGACGGTAGTTTTGAATTGAAGGTCCCGGAAACGGAGGAGGTCACCCTGTACATCTCCTATGTAGGATACCGGACGGCCACGGAGAAGATTGCCGGGGGAAAGCCCGCCAGCATGACCATTCCGATGAAGGAGGAGTTGTTCGTTCTCCATGCCGACCCGGATAAAGGGGCAGTTCCCCCGCCTCCGCCGCCACCTCCGGCTTCCGGGGAAAAAGTCACTGACCTCAAAACTTCGGACGAAAAAGTGGTTTTCGTCATCGTGGAATCCATGCCCTTCTACCCGGGAGGACAGGCGGGCCTGGACCATCATGTGGCCACCGTCAGAGACCGGCTGAAAGCTGAAGGACCCCTGAGTGGCAGTGCCAGGGTGGAATTCACCATCGACGAAAAAGGGATTCCCGTAAATGTGGTGGTCAGGGAGCAGAGCAGTAAGGCTGCCGGCCAGGCGGCGCTCACCACCATCAGGGAGATGAAACCCTGGAAACCCGGCACCCAACGGGGCCAACCGGTTCCCGTAAAATACCAACTGGAGCTGAAATTCTGACGGTTCACGCAGCCATTGAAAATGGATTTACACTTTCCTCAGGACTTCCCTTACCTCGCTGAGCATATTTTTGACCTTCAGAAAGGGATCGCCGGCACCCAGCGTTTCCAGGGGAAGATAGCCCCGATAACCCGATTCGCGGATCAGCGAAAAGAGCTTCCGGTAATCTGTTTTTACTTCCGCGCCGTTCTCCCAGACGTTCTCCTTGATTTGCCAGGTAACGGCCAGGGGCACTGTGCTACGGATCTCCCCATAGGGATCGCTGCGGAAACTTCCGATGTCGAGGTTTAGGCCCAGCCAGGGATGACCGACCAGTTCAAAAATCCGCAGCACATCGTCAGCGGTTTTCAGAAAGTCAAAATGATTCTGCAGAGCTACCACCACCCCGAGCGATTTGCCGTATTCCACGCACTCCCTGATGTCGGCAGCCATCCATTTAAAGACATCGTCACGGGTGAACCCCTCGTGAGAGGAGGTTCCTGCAAAGATGCGGAGAGTGGGAGCGCCAAGCTTTGCGGCCGCATGAAGCCACTTTTTGACCAGCTCCACCTCCGCTCTTCGTTTCACAGGATCCGCCAGGGTGAAGTCATTCCGCACACCTGTCCCGCTGATGCCGATTCCCAGGAGAAAAGCCTCCCGCCTGAACCTGTACAGATAGTCGTCGGAAGGAACTTCGGGATAACCGGGGAAGTAATAGCCGGTGGGATCGATCCCATCGATCCCCTGTTCCGCGCAAAACCGTAGCATGTCGAAAAGGTCCGTGGTTCCGGCACGCAGAGGAGTGTTAAAAGAGTAACAGTTGAGGCTGAGCTTCACCCGGGAGGGAAAAGCAGGGTCGACACCTCCCGCCGGGGAGGCTGTTGCAATACGTGGTGAAAGGGCAACCCCCGTCATGGCTGTCCCCAGTGAAAGCAGAAAATTACGGCGTGGATTCATCTCTTAATGAATTTGATTCCGGGAAGGTAGCAAAAATATGATTTCTGTCTGTCTACCTGACTTCAAATTCCTCGATACTCCAGCTCTCCACGCTAAATTCGGGGGCAATCCGCCGTACCGCGTAGAGGTGACTGCCATCGCTGGTGACAAAGAGATACCTGACCTGATTATGGGCAAGAATTGTTTCACCCCCCTGGGATATGGCTGTCAGAGAAGGCTCAAAGCGGCCAATCCGGCTGTAGTTGCCTGCATCGTACCGGGTGATCACATGCCGGTTTTCAGGATTTCCCCCGGTCTGCCAGCTGTCGAAACTTGCCACGAAGAAGGTGTTGGAGACTCCCGGGAAGGCCATGTCGTATACTTCGTTATAATTCAGCTGAATCATGCCCATTTCCATGGGATCGGGGGTAATGCCCGGGTTTGCGATATAGGGAGGGATTGCGTAAACGACTCCTCTTCCTGATATAAACCGGTCGCCATCCCTGAAAATCCAGAAGTTTCCCAGATCCTTGTGCCAATAGTTGACGGTGTCGTTTGCCGCTCCCCTGCTGATGTCAAAAAGCAGGATTCCGGTGGGCCCCACCTGGGGACGGGTTCCCAGCAGCAACGGTTTACCCGGCACCTTCCGGATTATGGAATTGCCATAAAGGGTGACAGACCAGAACTGCTTGCTGGTCACGAGTTGCCCGGTGGTCAGGTTCAGGCTGCGCAGGGTTGTCCATTCGCTCCCCCAGGGAGCAATGTAACACCATCCGTTTTCGGCGGCAACCACATCGAAGGCCACACAATCGAGCGGAAAGCTTTTGACCACCGAACGCGATTCTACACTCACCTGCAGAAGAGTGGCCGTGGTATTTCCCACCAGCACCGTCTTTCCGTCGTTGGTAAAATCAACGCATTGCGGGCTGTGGGGAAGCGGAACCGTAAAAGATTCCCCCGAAGCCGTCTGATAAAACCAAAGCTGGTCGGGCGACTGAGTAGCCACGACGATCAGTTCCGAGGCTTTGTTCATGGCCGCATCCCTGACGCTCCCCGACAAGGGGACGATCCGGGAGCCCACTCCCGGCAGATTGCCTATGTTGCCGTAGACCACCTCCAGCCCGACCAGGCCAATCCGGTCAATGTCGAGCACCACAATTCCCTGGAGTGTGGCCGTTTCGGATTGCCCCTCCGGCCTTTTAACCCTGAATTTCAGAGAGGTAACTCCCTCGTCGAACTTCCCGTGCATCGACTCCCACTCCATCCACATGGGATAGGAGGTGATGTAGAAAGATTCCGAACCGGCAACTCCCAGTTCGATGTGGATGACAGGATTGGGATCCTGCGAGGAGATCAGGGCTTTTCCTGAAATCATGGTGAGGTTACGCTGGTTCTTCTCCAGGAAATCATCGCTGCAGGAGCCCAACAGCAGCCATACGGACAGTAAAAAAACAGTTCTTTTATTCATGCGTCGGTTCGCAATTTAATGTACAGATATCGCAGGTCTGAAAACAACCTGTCACAGAATAATCCTTAACCCTGCCCTGAAGTCAAAGGCAGACACGTTTTCACGCTGCTCTTTGGGAAGGTCCACAGAAGTGGAGCCGCTTCCCGCATCGACTTCGATCCTCTTCAATCTGGCGGCGAAGAGGTTGAGATGGGCGCCCAATGCAATTTTGGGGGTGATGAAATAATCGAGCCCTGTTTCCACGGCACTTCCGAAGTTGTTGCCGGTGATGAGCATATAATTGTGCATGCTGGAAGCCTCATCGCGGTAAAACACCATGCCTGCAGATACCAGTGAGTTGAGAACCAGCTTTTTGCTGCCTCCCAGGGGAGTGCTGGTTTTCAGGGAAGGTCCGGCATACTGAATCAGCAGCTTTTCCTTCATCTGTCCGTAAAGGAGGGTTTGTCCGTCCTGCGGGTCAAAGGTTGCCCATACTTCCGCACCTGAGGTAAAAAGACGCCAGGTGGCCCCCACCCCCATTCCGGGGGAGACAAACCAGTGACCGCTGGCCGAGGCCGACCACCCCAACTTCAGCTGACGGTAGTAGTCGTCAGCCTGTTCGCGGGTGAGCCCCAGTTGCATGGCCTGCGTTTTGGCATCCTTGGTGTCGGCTACCAGCCAGGAAGGGCCTCCTGAAAAGGAGAGGTCGAGATTTCCAAAGGGAATCCGGTCGTCGACTTTGTCCACGAAAAAACCTTCATCCCCGACTGAAAGGACCTCGCGGCGGGCAATCCTGGAGGTAGTGGGAGTACCCCCGTGGAACTGTTCAAAATAGATGGCGCCGGGGGTCTTCCTCAGAATCCGGCACTCGATGGTATCGCGACTCCGGGTAATGATCCGGTCCTGCGCGAAGGTGGCAACTGCCGGGAGGAGAGGCAGCAAGAGGAACAAAAGTCTTTTAATCATAATGTAATTCCGGTTTCCTGTTCAGGAATGCAAAGGTATGGTGTTATTTTTATATTTTTGATGCAAATTGGTCGTGATTTTATGAACTGGAAAGAGCTGCTCACCTCGCAGCGTCTGGGGAAGTCCTCCGCAGGCGAAGATGCCAACCGCACCGAAGACCGGAGCGAATTTCAGCGTGACTACGACAGGATCATCTTTTCGCCTGCCTTCCGGAGGATGCAGAACAAAACACAGGTTTTCCCGCTTCCGGGCCGGATTTTTGTGCACAACCGCCTCACCCACACCCTGGAGGTAGCCAGCGTAGGCCGTTCCCTGGGGAACAAAATCGCGGAGATGCTTTTCCGGGAAGAATACATCACCGATCCCATTTTGCTGAACCAGGTAGGAGCTGTGGTTTCTGCGGCCTGTCTGGCCCACGACATGGGAAATCCCCCCTTTGGCCATTCCGGAGAGGCTGCCATTTCCACCTTTTTCACAAACGGATCGGGGAAACTGTTGAAAAACGACATGACCGAAGCCCAGTGGAGGGATTTTACCCATTTCGACGGCAATGCCAATGCTTTCAGGCTGCTGACCCATCCCTTCCACGGGAAGCGGGAGGGAGGCTTTGCCCTCACTTATACCACGCTGGCGAGCATTGTCAAATACCCCTTTGAATCGACGGCAGCCACCTACCAGAAATTCGGCTTTTTCCAGTCGGAGAAGGAAACCTGGCGGGAGATCGCCGGGGAGTTGGGGATTCCTGTAACGGGGGAAAATCCCCTGTCGGGGGCGCGCCATCCCCTGGTTTACCTGGTGGAAGCCGCCGACGACATCTGTTACCAGGTGATGGATGTGGAAGATGCTTTCAGGCTGGGAATCCTCGGCTTTGAAGAGACCCTGGAACTCCTCACCTCCTTCTTCCGTGAGAGTTCGCCGGTGAGAATCCGCGAAACAAGGAAGACCCTTAAAAGGGTCAGTGACCCCAATGAACAGATCAGCTACCTGCGCGCCGGCGTGATCGGGGAACTCACCCGCGAATGTTCGTCGGTCTTTATCCGGAACCATGAAACCATCCTTCAGGGGAAATTCAGTGGTTCACTGCTCAAAAACATCTCTCCCTCCTATCTGGAAGCCATGAAAAGGGTCCAGGAGGTCTCCCTGGAAAAGATTTACAACCACCGGTCGGTGGTGGAGATCGAAATTGCAGGTTATAAAATCATCGACACCCTTTTGTCGGAATTCACGGGGGCGTTGCTGAATCCCGACAATCCGCTGAGCCGGAAAATTCTGATGCTCCTTCCCGGGCAATACCTGCAGGAGGAGGACACCACCTACCATCGGGTACAGTCGGCCGTCGACTTCATCTCGGGCATGACCGATGTGTATGCCCTCGACCTCTACCGGAAAATCAGGGGGATCAGTTTACCGGAAATCGGATAATTTTGATCATGTGATTCGGTGATCCGGTGATCCGGTGATCCGGTGA
>CAYYJE010000104.1:0-10251 GCA_964472165.1 uncultured Prolixibacteraceae bacterium
ATTTATTCAGAGGTGATGAAGTCGCACCAGCGCTCTTCGATCGGCAACGAAACCATTGAGTATTACATGTTGCTTGAATACGACAAACCGAAGGATTTCGGGTCGTTTTTATATGCCAACCAAGTGTTGCAGGCCGAGGGAATCAAGTTCGGACTGGAGGGGCACCGTCGTGCCGCCCCCTACAACATGGGCAGCCTTTACTGGCAAATTAACGACGTATGGCCGGTGGCCTCCTGGAGTTCCACCGACTATTACCAGAAATGGAAAGCCCTTCAATATTTTGTGAAGAAGGGATTTGAACCGCTGCTGATTTCTCCATACAGGGAAGGAGTAGAAGTGAAAGTGGAGGTGATCAACGACCACCTGACGGAAAAGAAGGGGATGCTGCGGCTGAGACTCCTCGACTTCGGAGGAAACGAAGTCCGCAAATATGAGACGGAAGTGACGGCGGCAGCCAACGCAAGTACCTTGCTGTTCGGAGAAAACCTGGAGAAGTTTGCCGCAGGGGCTGACCTCTCATCAGTGGTACTTGTTGCTGAAATGCGGGACGGGGAAAAGGTGCTCTCCTCCAACCTGCTCTATTTTAAACCGTTCAAAGCATTGAATCTTCCGGATCCGACAGTGGATTATACCCTTGAAAAGGTATCAGATGGGTATAACCTGACCCTTTTAACGGATAAACTGGCCAGAAGCGTATATCTTCAGACCGGAGATGAACCCGGTTTTTTCTCTGACAACTATTTTGATCTTTTGCCTGAGAATCCGGTGAAGATCCATCTTGCCACCAAAATTACGGCGGAAAAGCTGAAGGAAGTGCTCACAATACGGACACTGACGGATGCTTTCTGACAAACATGCCAATCGGGAGAGAAAATTTGAAAAAAGTGTGAAAAAATCTTAATTTTAGGGCTTTTGGTTAGGATAAGAAAAAAATGTTTTTACATTTGCACTACTTCACGTCAGATATAGATCTGACATTGTGTGTTTGGGGGTTAACATTTGAGAAAGGGGAGCTATTGAGCTCCTCTTTTTTTAGTACGGTCCGGCCTTGTCGACGGGCATCAGGGTAAAGCTGTAATTGTAAGTCCTGCCGGTAGGGTAGCGGTATTTTTCGAGGGGCATGGAACCCCAGCTATCGACGCCGCCGACGCCCCGCTGTCCCAGGTCGATGTTCCAGCGCACCAGGTCCCGTTTTTTGACGTCGGTCGGGTGTTTCTGTTCCTTCTCGATAGGGCCGTACTCAATGCCGCCGCGGGCGTCAAAATCTTCCGACAGGTACGGCATGGCGGTCATTTCAAAACCCTCGCCGGGGCCGTTGCTGACGGCCATCCATCCCCTGCCGGCGACATTTGTGAGGGTGGCCCAACGGATTCCGGTTTTGTTGCCGTTCTCCTGGGGTCTGACGTAGGGAACCATTTGCTCCGCAGCGCTTCCGGAATAAAGTCCGACGAAAGCCGACACATTGCGGTCGTTGTAGTTTTCATGGGGTCCCCGGCCAAAGTAAGTGAGCTGATCGAATTCCGGTGGAAGGCAAAGGACCATGCCGACACGGGGAATGTCTGATTTTTCAGACCCTGATGCCTCGAGGGTATTGATGAGACTGACCGATCCGTCGCCATGAACCATGTATTGTGTGGTGAAGGAGGAGGAGGTTTCGGTAAGGTCCCAGACGGCGGTGACCGAATAGCTGCCGTTGTCGTTTTTTGCGGTGGTCAGATTCCGTAGCCGGGGGTTCAGGGTCACTTTTTTCCAGTTGATATTGCGGAAAGGCATCCGGTTGCCGAAGTCGTTGTCGGTGGGGGCCCGCCAGAAATCGGGTTTCGGGCCGTGGCCCTGCAGGATCAGTTCAGTGCCCTTGAAGAAGTAGCTTGCGAGCCTGCCGTCTTGCTTACTGATGGTGGCCTTGAAATCTTTTCCGGTGAAAACCAGGGTATTGTTGTCTTCTTCAAGGGTGACCATTCCTGCAGGGGAAGGGATCTCTTCCTTTTTATATCCCGGAAGCCTGATTTGTTCGTGGGCGACCAGGTGGTTTTCCGGTATTCCCGGTGAGGCATGGCGGGTGCGGGCTTCCAGCTGAAGGAAATATTCGGTGCCGGGGTCCATGACGATTCCCTGAAGGTCAATTTCAGTTACCCTGCTGGAATGGGGGGCGATGTCAAGAGAGGGAATTTCCGGGGTTTTCAGGATCTTCCCGTCGGCCATCACGGAGGCTTCGATCCTGAATGCTTCCAGGGAGGTGAAGTCATAGAGGTTCTCGACCTGGACACGGGCCACCTGGTTGCGGAGGCGCAGCAGCCTGAAATTGATCCATTCGTGTCCCTTTTTAACTTCTGCCAGTTCGGGTTGGGGGGTACGGTCAGCTTCCACGATGCCATTGATCAGGAAGTTGCCGTCGCTGGGCATCCCGGAGCCGTAATCCCCGCCATAGGCATAAAATCTTTTCCCGTCGCTGCCGGTCTTCCATAAGCCCTGGTCCACCCAGTCCCAGATGAAGCCCCCCTGCAGCTGGGGGTATTTTTCGATTACATCCCAGTAATCCTGGAAGTTGCCACCGCTGTTTCCCATGGTGTGGTTGTATTCCGAAGGGATAAAGGGGCGGTCGAGCACCCTTTGGCCGAACCACTCGAAGGTTTGGGGATCGGGGTACTGGGGCACGATGATGTCGCTGTTCCAGTCGAATTCGAGGGCAAAGCGGCTGCCAGTTTCGGTACGTTCATATTGTACAGGCCGGCCGGTGCGGTCGTGGGCTTTCATGGCCCTGTACCCGGCGTAGAAGTTGACGCCGTTGCCGGCTTCATTTCCCATGCTCCAGATGATCACCGAAGGGTGGTTCTTGTCGCGCTGCACCAGGCGCACCAACCTGTCAACATGGGCATGCTCCCAGTCGGGATTTTTGGCCAGCGATCGCTCCCCGTAATAGAGGCCGTGCGATTCAATGTTGGCTTCGTCGACCAGGTAAATGCCAAATTCGTCGCAGAGCTCCACCCACCTTTCGGGCTGCGGATAATGGCTGGTGCGCACGGCATTGATGTTGTTCTGCTTCATGAGCAGGATATCCTTCATCATCAGCTCCCCGGTTACCACGTGGCCGGTTTCGGGATTGTGCTCCTGCATGTTGACACCCTTGAGGGTGACGGGAACCCCGTTGACCAGCAGCTGACCCCGTTTGATTTCCACACTGCGGAAGCCGGTTTTAGTGGTGATGGTCTCCACGATGGTTCCGGTTTCATCGCGGAAAGTCAGGGTAAGGGTATAGAGGCAGGGAGTTTCGGCACTCCAGGGTTTGACCCCGCGGAGGGGCATATGGTTTTGCAGAATCTCCTCAAAACTGATTTCCATTTCTTCCCCGGCCGGCAGTTCCGTTTTTTTTCCTGCGGTGAAAATCTGACGCTCCCCATCGGAAAGCATAACCTCAGTCATCCCTTTTTGAAGGGTGGTGCCGCGGTTCTGCAGGGTGACCCAAAGCTTTAGGATTCCGTGGCGGTAGGTCTCATCGAGGGTGGAGACCACCTCGAAGTCGCGGATATGCATTTTGGGGCGGCTGTACACTTCGACGCTCCGTTCGATGCCGCTCATGCGCCAGAAGTCCTGGCATTCGAGGTAACTGGCGGTACTCCAGCGGTAGACTTCCAGGGCTACGGTGTTTTTCTTTCCCGGATTTACATATGGGGTGATGTTAAATTCCGCGGGGAGTTTGCTTCCTTCGCTGTACCCCACCTTTTGTCCGTTGATCCAGATGTAAAAGGCCGACTTCACCGACCCCAGGTAAATATAAATCTCCCGGCCTTCCCAACCGGCCGGGATTGTAAAGTCACGGCGGTAGGATCCCACGGGATTGTAGGTCAGAGGCACTTTGGGCGGTTCCGGTCCATTGCGGAATTCCGTGATGGGGGTGCGGGCGTCGGCAAACTCATAGGGGTGGTTTACATAAATGGGTACGTCGTACCCCTGCATTTCCCAGTTGGCGGGAACCGGAATTTCCTTCCACTTCCGCACATTGAATGATGGATTGAAAAAACCGGCAGGACGTTCCGAAGGGTTGTGCGACAGGTGGAATTTCCACATCCCGTCCAGGGAGATTCGGCTGTTTTCTTCCCCCGGCAGTGCCGGAATGAAAGAGGCCCTCTCTTTTTCCTTATTGACGCCGGTGATTCCCGGATTCTGCCATTCGGGTGTTTCCTGGGCGGCAGCCTGAAAAACCAGGGTAATGGCCGCGAAAAGGAAGTAATATCTCTTCATATGCTTATCGGTAATTGATTGTTCTATTTAGTGCTGAGTATCATCTCTGCGTAATCGAGGTCGGAAGGCCAGGTGATTTTGATATTCTCGCGGTTGCCTTCTACCAGGTGGATGGTGGCTCCGCTCTTTTCCAGCACCGAAGCGTCGTCGGTGAAGGCAGGACTGTATTCCTGACCGTAAGCTTGCCGGATCAGGGATATGCGGAAAGTCTGCGGGGTTTGTATCAGGAACAGGTTGCTGCGGTCGACCGGATGACTGGTTTTTCCGTCGCTCCACCTTACAGATTCGCTGACCGGTACCACAGGAATGGCATTTCCTTGCTGTAGGGCCATAGCTGCACAGCGTTGCAATGTATCTTCACTCACCAATGGTCTTACCCCGTCGTGGATAAAAACTATGCCCTCGCCGGCAATTCCGGAAAGACCATTTTTAACGGAGTGGAATCGGGTTTCGCCGCCTTTCACCAACCGGCAGGGGAGGGAGAATCCCTGTTTTTCACACAACTCTGCCCACAGGCTGAAATGGTCTTCCGGCAACACAACGATCAGTTCCATGACCGGATCGAACCGGTGAAAGTTTTCGAGGGTATGCATCAGGAGCGGCTTCCCTGCAATTTCGAGAAACTGTTTGGGGCGTGTGTGACCCATCCGGATCCCTGAACCTCCGGCCACAACCAGCGCAAATTTTTTCATTCCTGCGGTTTTAAAAGGTCAAAAAACCTGTATCTTGCAATTCATTCACAAAAATAACATTCTCAGTCAAATGAAGGCTATCCTTGAATTTCTGAATGATCTGAACATGAACAACAACCGGGAGTGGTTCCAGGCCAACCGTGACCGTTATGAATCGGCCCGTGAAAAGGTATTGTTCATGACCGAACTCTTTATCCGGGAGATCCGCCAGTTCGACAGCGACATCCCGATGCAGGACCCTAAGGAGTGTCTCTTCAGGATTTACCGCGATGTCCGTTTTTCACCTGATAAGCGACCCTATAAAACCCATTTCGGCAGTTATATTGGAAAGGGTGGTTATAAAAGCAAACGCGCAGGGTACTATTTCCATATTCAGCCGGGTGAACATTACCTGGGCGGCGGAATCTGGATGCCACCGGCTGATGTACTGAAAGCTTTGCGTACGGCGATTTTTGACCAGCCGGAGGAGTTTAAGTCCATACTCGATGATCCGGGATTTAAAAGTTATTTTAAGGATTTTGACGGAGAGAAACTTAAAACAGCTCCCAAAGGTTTTCCTCCTGAGTGGCCATATATCGACCTGCTCAAACCCAAATCATATGCTTTCGGAATCAACCTCACTGATGCAGAGGTGCTGGATGAGGGGTACATTGCAAAAGCAACGGACCTTTTCAGAGAGCTGCATAAAATGAACCGCTTCCTGAATGAATCGCTCGACAACTACCTTTAAAAAAGCTTCTGGATTATGACACTTATTAAATCAATTTCGGGCATTCGTGGTACGATCGGGGGGAAACCCGGAACCGCACTTACCCCCCTGGATGTGGTAAAATTCTCAGCTTCATACGCCAGATGGCTCAGGGAATCCACAGGTAACCAAAGGTGCAGGGTTGTTGTGGGCCGTGATGCGCGGATCTCGGGAGAAATGGTAAGGTCACTGGTTTGTGCCACGCTGTCGGGAATGGGAATCGACGTGGTTGACCTCGGACTGGCAACCACCCCTACCACTGAAATTGCGGTCACAGGGGAGGGTGCCGATGGGGGGATCATCCTGACTGCCAGCCATAATCCGAAACAATGGAATGCCCTGAAACTTTTAAACGGGAAAGGGGAGTTTCTTTCTGCCAAAGATGGTGCCACCATTCTGCAATATGCCGAAGAGGAGAATTTCTGTTTCGCAGAAGTCGATGAGCTGGGAAATATGGCTGCAAAAGATTATACCGATGAGCATATACGTCAGGTTCTGGCTCTCGAACTGGTGGATGTGGAAGCCATTCGGGCGGCTGGTTTCTCCGTGGCTTTCGACGCGGTCAACTCCGTGGGCGGAATTGCCATTCCTGCCTTGCTCAGGGCCCTGGGCGTGAAAAGGATTGTCGCCATCAACGAAGAACCTACCGGCCACTTTGCCCATACGCCGGAACCGTTACCTGAAAATCTTGTTGAAACCTGCAGGATTGTCAAAAATCAAAATGTGGACATTTGTTTTGTGGTGGATCCCGATGTGGACCGTTTGTCGGTGATCTGTGAAGATGGCAGCATGTTCAACGAAGAGTATACCCTGGTGGCTGTGGCCGATTATGTGCTCTCCCGCACACCCGGCAACACGGTGTCGAATATGTCGTCGAGCCGTGCCCTGCGGGTGATCACCGAAAAATTCGGATGCAGTTATTCCGCTGCGGCAGTGGGAGAGGTGAATGTGGTGGCCCGGATGAAAGAGACCGGAGCGGTGATCGGCGGAGAAGGGAATGGCGGGGTGATTTACCCTGCAAGCCACTATGGCCGCGATGCCCTGGTGGGTATCGCCCTCTTTCTGACCCATCTGGCCCAAACGGGATTGACGTGTTCCGCCCTGCGGAAAACCTACCCCGACTATTATATTTCCAAGAACAAGATTGAACTGATCCCCGGCATCGATGTGGACAAGATACTGGCCAGAATGGAAAAGATCTTCGAAAACGAGGAGATCAATACCATTGACGGGGTGAAGATCGATTTTGCCGACGAATGGGTCCACCTTCGGAAATCCAATACCGAACCCATTATCCGGATTTACGCGGAATCAATTACTCCGGAAAAGGCGGAAAGTCTGGCACTAAGGATGATCTCTTTGATAAGGGAGAACATTTAAGCCTTTGCAATCCGCATGACCCTTTCCACGGCATCGTCGATCTGTGCGGTGGTTTCCATGCCCAGGGTCATCGCGTGGATATTTCCTTTGGTAAGGGCATATTGTATCGAATGTTCCCTGTCGGTTTCCGAAGTTTTGTCGCCGTTCCCGAAAATTTTCATGGCGATGATTCCTTTTCCGTTCTTCTGTGCCCTGGCCAGGAGAGCCGACACCTCTTCCGGGGTATTGTCCATGTGCACTCCGAATGGATTGATGCGGGCCAGGATGATATCGACCCAGGGATCGTCGACAGCTTCCACCATGGCCTGCCAGTTGTGGCAGGATACCCCGACAGCTTTCACAATTCCCTTTTCTTTGGCTTCAGAGAAACCTTCGATAAAGACTTTCTTTTCTTCTTTCCAGTTGGGACGGACCATGCAATGCATCAGCAGGATGTCGAAATAATCGCTGCCGGTTTCCTGCCGGAAGCGGTCGAGGGTTTTGGCCACATCTCCGCTTTTCTGCCATTTGGTATCGGTGGTCCACATTTTGGTGAGCAGGGTGGTTTTATCCCTGGGGATTTCCTTCAGCGCCTCTCTCACGTAGGTGTGTGATCCGTACGAGTCGGCCATGTCAAAGAAGCGGATACCCCGGTCCCATGCATATCGTGCTATTTTAACGAAATTTTCTTTGCCCAGCCGGGTTTGATTCGATTGCTGGTTACCCGCGATGGAACCTGTTCCCAGGGCAACACGGGGAACTTTAAGCCCTGATTTCCCTAGTTTTACCGTGTCAACCATCACCTTATCCGCTCTGCGGGAAGCGGCTTCCACAGCTCCGGTTCCCAGGAAGGTCAGCCCGGCTAACCCGGCAGCACTGGTTTGTATGAAATTGCGGCGATCGATTTTTTTCATGGTCAATTGTTATTTTTTTACGCCATTAAGATACATTTTTTTTGGATTTCTTTTTTTTGCTGCATTTTTGCAAACAGGAGAAATTAAACCATTATCTAAACGATTAACAAGATGAAGAGATTTTTGTTTTTTGCTTTATTGTTTCTTTTTGTGACAACGCTTTATGCCCAGAATGTGCAATTGCATTATGATGCAGGCAAAGACCGCGGTTACCTTACCACTACGGTCGAGATGTTCAAACCTGACAAATTCGGAAGCACCTTCTTTTTTGTCGACATGGATTACAGCAGTGTCCCTGGAATCAAGGGTGTTACCCTGGCATACTGGGAAATTGCCCGTGCTTTAAAATTCTGGGATGCTCCGGTGGCTTTTCATACGGAATATAACGGGGGATTCGGACAATGGAGCAGCGGACCGGCCAGTGGGGCTTACCAGATCAACGATGCCTTTCTGAACGGAGTGGAATACTCATGGAATGCCGGCAATTTTTCACGGGGATTGACTCTCCAGGCCATGCACAAATACATCAGGGGGAAACATGATTTTGCATTCCAGCTGACCGGCGTTTGGTATCTCCATCTTCTGAACAATAAAGTCTCCTTTACCGGATTTGCCGATTTCTGGAGAGAGGACAATGTTTTCGGCAACAACACCACGAAATTTGTGTTCCTGGCGGAACCCCAGCTCTGGTACAATTTCAATCCTCATTTCGCCGCAGGCGGGGAATTTGAAATCTCCAGCAATTTCGGAGGATGGGAAGGATTGCGTGGTTGCCCGACTCTTGCTTTGAAATACACCTTTTAATACATAAAGCTATGCTGGAAAAATTCTTCAGACTGAAAGAGAACGGGACTTCTGTAAGGACCGAACTGTTGGCTGGAATGACCACCTTTATGACCATGGCCTATATCCTTGCCGTGAACCCCGACATCCTCAGCGCGGCAGGGATGGACAAGGGAGCTGTATTTTCTGCCACGGTGCTGGCCTCTGTGGTTGCCACCCTGGTGATGGCCTTTTTGGCAAAATTACCTTTTGCCCTGGCCCCCGGCATGGGCCTGAATGCTTTCTTTGCCTTTACCGTGGTTTTGGGAATGGGCCATTCATGGCAGTTTGCCCTTACCGCTGTCTTTATTGAAGGATTGATTTTCATTTTACTTACTGTCGGAAATGTGAGGGAAATGATTGTCAATTCCATCCCGATGAACCTCAAACATGCCATCTCGGTGGGGATTGGGTTATTTATTGCGTTTCTGGGTCTGAAAAGCGCCGGAATTATCGTGAGTAATCCTGCCACTTACCTTGCCCTCGGGGATATCGTTCATGTGTCCGACAATCCCGGACCGCTGCTTGCCCTTGTCACCCTGCTGATCACGGGCGTATTGCTCGCTTTAAAGGTGAAAGGCGCCCTTCTGATCGGAATCCTGGCAGGGACAATTCTTGGATTTCCCCTCGGAGTTACCAAACTTCCCGCTCATTTTGACCTTACACCTCCCTCACTGGGCCCCGGATTCCTCCAGTTTGAATGGAAGGAGGTTTTCACGATCGACATGCTGCTGGTCGTCTTTACCTTCCTTTTTGTGGATATTTTCGATACGGTGGGAACGCTGGTGGGCGTCTCTTCCAAAGCCAATATGCTCGATGAACAGGGCCGTATTCCCAGAGTCAAGCAGGCATTCTTTGCCGATGCCATCGGGACCACTGTGGGCGCCATGCTGGGTACCAGCACCGTCACTACTTATGTGGAGAGCGCTGCCGGAGTCAACGAAGGAGGCCGTACCGGCCTCACGTCGCTTACTGTGGCAATCCTATTCTTCCTGGCGCTGTTCCTGTCTCCCCTGTTCCTGATGATCCCCGGAGTAGCTACGGCACCGGCCCTGATCATCGTGGGCGCCATGATGCTTACCCCTGTGAAAAACATCGAATTGGATGATTTCACCGAGTCCATCCCCGCTTTCCTGACGATGATCATGATGCCCTTGTCGCACTCCATCTCCGAAGGGATCCTTTTCGGCGTGCTGTCGTATGTACTGCTGAAAACCTTTACCGGCAGATACAGGGAGTTGTCTATCACCACCATACTTCTGGCCGTTTTGTTTATGCTGAAGTTTTGGCTGTGACATATTTTTTTGTGTGTGATGTAAAGATTTTTTCTATTTTTGCATCGCATACGGGTTGTTAGCTCACCCCGATAGCTATCACGGGGGTTTAGAGCATTACCTAAGATCGTTTTGTAAAATGAAATTTGGGTTGTTAGCTCAGTTGGTTTAGAGCATTACCTTGACAGGGTAGGGGTCACTGG
>CAYYJE010000105.1:0-10237 GCA_964472165.1 uncultured Prolixibacteraceae bacterium
CCGAAAATCGGGGACAACCATTCCCTGAACCTTCTTGTGGGTGCCAATGCGGAGTCGTCGACCCGCAGGAACCTTTACGACAGGAGGGATAACTACCTTTATCCCGACAAGCCGAACTTCATCCTGATGGATGGGATTAATTATGTGATGGAAGAGCGCAGCATCGACTGGGGTTTTCTCGGGATTTTTACCCGTTTGAATTACGCCTTTAAAGGAAAATACCTGTTTGAATTCAGCACGCGTTACGACGGGTCATCCAAATTCCCGACCAATGAGCAGTGGGGGATTTTCCCCTCGGCATCGGTTGGATGGCGCATTTCCGACGAAAACTTTATGGCAGGAACCAAAAACTGGCTCGACAATTTAAAGGTCCGTTTCTCGGCGGGTACGCTGGGTAACGGGAACGTGGATCCCTATTCTTACCTGGAACTGATGAATGTGGCTAAGACCTCCATTCTGCTCGACGGGGGATTTCAGACTTATACCAGTCTGCCCAAGCTGATCCCCGACAACCTGACGTGGGAAAAGTCAACCACCTTTAATCCCGGAATTGATGCCGACCTTTTCAGGGGAAGGTTTAACCTTACCTTTGACTGGTACAGGCGGAATACCACCGACATGTACGTACTGGGTCCCGATCTTCCGCAAGTGCTGGGAACAAGCGCTCCCCAGGGAAACTATGCCGACTTGAAGACCATTGGCTGGGAAATCTCAGTCGGCTGGAAAGACCGTGTTCGCGTGGGGAACGAGAACCTCTCCTACAATTTCAAATTCATGCTTTGGGACAGCCAGAGCTGGATTACCAAGTACCTCGGCAACGAGAACCAGTTCCTCAGTTCTTATTATGTGGGACAGCGGCTGGGCGACATCTGGGGGTACACCATTGAAGGGTTGTTTTCCACTCCTGAGGAGATCGCCGCTCATCCCGACCAGTCGAAACTGGCCGTTTCGAAGGGGAAGATCCTCCTTCCCGGTGACCTCAAGTTCAAGAACCTGAATGACGACAACGAGATCTACCGTGGCGCCAATACCCTGACCGATCATGGTGACCTGAGCATCATCGGCAACGACAGGGAACGGTACCGCTTCGGATTTAACACGGGCGCCAACTACAAAGGTGTCGGATTAAACCTCTTCTTCCAGGGAGTTGGGAAAAGGGATTGGTATCCCAACATCGAATCGGGATATTTCTATGGGCAGTACAACCGTCATTACGGCTATTATCCGACCGATCAGATCGGGAACACCTGGATCGAAGGGGTCAATGAGGATCCCAATGCCTACTGGCCGCGCCAGCGGACCTATCTGGCCAATTCCACTTCAAAACCCATGGGTGTGAAGAATAACCGTTACCTGCAGGATGCGAAGTATGTCAGGCTGAAAACCCTGAGTCTCGACTATTCGCTGCCGGAATCCCTCCTCTCCAGAATGAAAATCGGCGGTTTGAAATTCTATGTGTCGGGCGAAAACCTCTGGACGCTGACAGGACTGACCAAGCATACCACCAATTTTGATCCGGAAGTGATTGAATCGGGTGACCCTGATCAGGCGTCCAACGACAATGTGGAGGACGGCTACAGCTATCCGATGTTGAAAAGCATCACGCTTGGTATTAATATCACATTTTAAAACAAGGCATTATGAAAAAAATATTCATAGGATCACTGCTGTTTGCCGGTATTATGCTCACTGCATGTGAGGATTTACTGGAGAAGGAGCCCATTCATCAACTGAATGCTTCTACTTTCTTCACTTCGGAAAACGATTTGAAGATCTATTCCCATTCCTTTTACGTCAACGACCTGCCTACGGCAGATGACATTGCCAAAGAGGATGGAACGTCGGATTATGCAGCCATCAATACTCCCGGGACCTTTCTGTCGGGTAAATGGGGAGCGGTTGAGCAGGGCGGTTGGGGAATCAGCAACTGGAGTGCTTTGAGGAATATCAACTATTTTCTCGGGAAAGCAGCAGATACGCCGGTTTCACCCGAAGTGCTGAACCATTACATGGGATTGGCCCGTTACTGGAGGGCGGTTTTCTATTTCCAGAAGGTACAGACCTTCGGGGCGGTACCCTGGTATGACAAGGCGCTCAATCCGGATGACCCGGAACTGAACAAGCCGCGCGACAGCAGGGAGTTTATCATGGGCAAGGTACTCGAAGATATCAATTTTGCCGCCACCCATATGCGGGAGACCAAAGATACCTACAGCAGTCTGGTAAACCGGTTTACCGCCCTGGCCATGAAATCGAGAATTTGTCTTTTCGAGGGAACCTACCGTAAATACCATACCGGATTGGGTCTTACCGATGCCAACGTTTGGTTGCAGGAAGCTGCCAATGCGGCAAAAGAAGTGATCGATTCGAAGCAGTATCAGTTGTACAACACCGGGAAGCCGGAAAGCGATTACCGTACGCTCTTTATTTCGGAGGATATGTCGGGGATGCCCAAAATTGCCGGTGAGGTAATCTTTGCGCGTCTGATGAACACCGAGTCGAGGGTGTGGCACGACCTGACCTGGAATTTCAATTCCCAGACCAACGGCAGCCGCTGGTCGCTGCTGAGGCCTTTTGTCAACACATACCTGATGCGGGATGGCAGCCGGTTTACGGAAAAGACAGGTTTTGAAACCATGGAGTTCTATAATGAGATGAAGAACAGGGATTACCGGTTGAGCCAGACTATCCGTACCGAAGGCTATTACCGTGCAAACGGGACCATCGCACCTCCCGACTTCGCGGTAACGCTGACAGGCTACCAGATGATGAAATGGAGTCTCGACGACTCATGGCACGATGGCCAGGGGCAGTGTACCAACAACATTCCCATTATCCGGTATGCCGAAGTGCTGCTTAATTATGCGGAAGCCAAGGCTGAACTGGGGCAATTCGGAAGTGCGGAGTGGGATATGACCATCAGGCCGCTCAGGGCCCGGGCAGGCGTGTCGGGTGCAGAACCCGTCAATGCCGATCCTTATCTGCAAACCCAATTCTTCACCGGAATCTCCAACAAATACCTGCTTGAAATCAGGAGGGAAAGGGGTATCGAGCTCTGTTTCGAGGGACAGCGGTACCAGGATCTCATGCGGTGGAAACTGGGAGATCTTCTTTCATCGGAAAAATCACCTTGGCTGGGTATTTACATTCCTGCCAAGAATGTCAACTACGACCTGAACGGCGATGGAAAAGCCGACGTCTGCATCGTGGACAAACTGCCCGGCACCACCACTCCGGGCGTGAAATATGTGATTCTGGGCGCCAACATCCGTCTCAGTGAGGGCACTTCAGGGTATCTGAACTGGGCATATGGCATCAACCGGAGCTGGGACGACAAGAAATACCTGCGACCGGTTCCCCAGAGTGCCATTACTTTAAATCCCGATCTCCTCCCGCAGAATCCGGGTTGGGATTGATAGATTTGATGTTTTACCGGCTTTATACCGAAAGAGATGCTGGAATCACTTCCTGCCTCTCTTTCAGGTAGGGCCGGGACCTTGCAGGACAGGGCTTTTTAAAAGGACAAGTATGATTGAGCGCAGTGTAAGAAAGACGAAGCCGGTTTTCGGAATGATCTCCAGGAGGTTATTTCTGTGCGGGTTGGCAGTATGGATGATGTGGGTTGTTCCCGGATGCCACAAAGATCCTGTGGAGGAACCGGAAGAAAAGCCTGTAGTGGAGGAGATAGTCCCTGATCCTGGAATGGACCTGTATGGTTTACTCACGGATGAGAGCGGAAACCCGGTGGCGGGTGTGGTGGTAAGCGATGGTTTTCAGTGCACGGTAACCAATGCCAAAGGGATATACCAGATGAAGAAAAATGCTGGCGCTGAATTTGTCCATTACTCAGTTCCTTCGGGGTATGCGGTTCCCACGGCAAGCACCACCGTGCAGATGGCTATGTTCTACGCATCGACAGGCACCAAACGCCGGCACGACTTTCAGTTGAAAAAACTCCCTTCTCCCGAAACAGAATTTACGCTCGTGTGTATCGGCGATCCGCAGGTGACCAGCAACGATGAGGTTAACAGGTTCAAATATGAAACCATGGACGACCTCAAAACCTTTACCAATTCGATTCAGGGATCCGTTTACGGACTGGTGATGGGTGATGTGACGGGCGACAAACCTGTCTTGTTTGACCAGATGAAAGCCCTGATGGGGTCCTCCCGGATGCCGGTTTTTACCACCATCGGAAACCACGACAAAGTGCCCGGAACCCAGAGTGGTCAACCCCGGACCACCGGTGATTTCACACGGGTGTTCGGACCACTGAATTACTCTTTCAACCGGGGTGATGTCCATTTTGTATGTCTCGACAATGTGATTTATACCAATTCCTCCGACTACGGAGGTGGATTCACCACCAGTCAGATCGAATGGCTGAAGCAGGATCTGAGTTATGTTCCGAAAAACAAAATGGTCATTGTGTATTGCCATATTCCTGTCCGGGGCACTTCGGGAATTGCGAACCGTTCCCAGTTGCTGAGCGCCTTGCAGGGATTTGCCGAAGTGCACCTGATGAGCGGGCACACCCATTACACGGAGAACTATTTGCATACCAGTCCGGTAAATGCTTTCGAACATGTTCATGCAGCCGCATGCGGTGCCTGGTGGCGTTCGACGATTAACGGCGACGGCACCCCGAATGGATACGCAGTGTATCGCGTCAGCGGCAACAGCCTGAAGGAGTGGTATTACAAGCCTGTCAAATATGGCAAGGATTATCAGATCCGTCTTCACAGGGGAGATGCCTCCTATGGAGGACCCTACGGCTATTTTAATTACAACCAGGGCAGCAATTCGGTGATCGCCAATGTGTGGAATGCGGACAGTCAGTGGAAAGTCGAGGCTTTCGAAAACGGGGTAAGTAAGGGTGCCCTCACCCCTCTTTCTGCCTCTATGCGCGATGCCTGGAGCCTGGGGTATCATATAGGGGTTCTCAACAGGAATCCAGATAACTACAGTCCGGCTTGCAAACATCTCTATCTCTACCAGATGGTAAATCCGGAAGCAACCCTTGAAATCAGGGCCACCGACCGGTTTGGCACTGTCTATACGCAGAACAGGATCATTTCCGATTTTGTCACTGCCACCGGGTATTGATTCCGGAACCGGACATGACTGTTATTTCCGTATATTTATCCGGAAATCAACTATAATGTTTCTGACCCATGAAGATTAAACTGTTATCGATTGTAATGGTCATGTTTGCCGGAGCAAACCTGATGGCCCAGGAGTCGGACAATTGTGTGACCCGGACGATTCTTTCCGGTTATTCGGAGAAGGCCTATTCTTCTGAATCTGTTTCTGACCAGCAACTTGACATGATCCTCCGGTGCGGCATCAAGGCACCGAGTGCCAGAAACCTTCAACCCTGGAAGTTTACGGTGATCAGGGAAGCAGCTGCCATGAAAGAAGTCATCGGCGATGTGGTTCCCGGGAATGTGCTTGTCGTGGTGTCGGGCAAGGAGTCAGAAAGCGGAACTACGCCTGATTTTGACTGCGGACTGGCTACTGAAAGCATGTTTTTGGCGGCACACGGCTTGGGTCTGGGCGCCCGCATTTACGGAAGTCCTGCCGGTAAAGTCAACTCCCGCAAGGAGTTCTTCGGGATCCCCGAAGGGTATAAGGCTGTGGTGGTGCTCAGAATCGGGCAGGTTGACAAAAGCGTGGATGCCGTGACGGCTGCCACACCCCGGAAAAGCATGGAGGAGATCGTCAATTTCAGGGAGTAGCACTTCGCTTCATCAGAAAGTAGAAGGGGATGCCGGCCAGGATAAGGACGATGCCGATGGCGGCTTCGCGGGGCCGGGTGACGAAGGTGTTCACAACCAGGCCGATGCAGAAGAGGATGTAAAGGGCGGGCACCAAGGGATACCCCCATACTTTATAGGGGCGGTGGGCATCAGGCATCCTGCGCCGCAGGATGAAAACCCCCAAAGTGGTGGCCCCGTAGAAGATAAAAACCGCAAAGATGATCATGTCGGTGAGCTGGTCGAAAGTTCCCGTGAGTACCAGCACCGAAGCCCATATCCCCTGCCAGAGGAGGGAATTTCCGGGAACGCCGGCCCTGTTGATGCGGCCGATAGCCCGGGGGAAAAGTCCATCGCGGGCCATGGCATAGTAAGGTCTGGCGCCCGTGAGGATGCTGGCGTTGGTACACCCCAGGGTGGTGACCAGGATCAGCACCGAAATGAGCATTACCCCCGTGTGGCCTCCGAAGGTGCGAACGGCCTCCACGGCGGCAATCTGATTGCCGGCAACGTTGACAGCCTGCAGCTCCGGAATCGTCAGAAGCGACAGGTAGGTGTAGTTGACCAGCAGATACACCGCGATGACAATGAAGACCCCGGTGACGATTCCCCGGGGAATGTTGTGGTGCGCGTTTTTAAGCTCCCCGCCGATGTAACCCACCGACACCCATCCCTGGTAAGCCCAGAAGGCGGCCAGCATAGCCGTAAAAAAGGCAGGCACGGTGACCGTGCCTCCCCTCAACTGGCCCGGATTGAAAATCTCCCCTGAAGAAACGGGGTGACTGGCCAGGCCGAAAATGACGATCCCCGACAATCCCGCGGCCACCAGAAAAAGAATAACCTTGCTGGTGAGCGCCCCGCTTTTGAGTCCCGAGATGTTAAGGAAGGAAAGTCCCATGATCAGCCCGATGGAAACCAGCTTGATGCCGGAATCGCGGAAGGGGTAAAAGATGCCTCCGAGGGAGAAGTCCGCCAATGAGGGGAGCACCTCCGGGATGGGAAGGAGGTTGTGGAGCGACTGGGTGAAGACGTAAGCCAGGGAAGAGATGGTGGCCGTTTGGATGACGGTAAAGAGGGACCATCCATAGAGGAATGAGAAGAAGCGGTTGTAGATTTTCCGGAGGTAGACGAAGTCGCCGCCCGTGCCGGCAAGGAGCCCGGCCACCTCGGCATTGCTCAGGGCCCCCATGAGGGTGATGAGGCCACCGGCGAGCCAGGCCAGCAGGATCCAGAGCGGCGAGGGCAGCTCCGCAGCCATAGGGGCGATCTTTTTGTACACCCCCGAGCCAATGATGTTGGCCACCACGAAAATGATGATGTAACCCAGTCCGAGCACCCCGGCCAGCTTCTGTTTCTCCCTCATGGTAAGCGTTCTGTTGGTGATGAAGACCCGAAGATAAGAAAAATCGGCGCGGTTAGAACGTATGGGTATAAATGCTACTTTTGGCACCCTGATTTCGACGGAATGGAAGAGCTGAAGCGTAACCCGATGTACCGCTATCTCATGGTCCTGGTGATCTGCGCCAGCGCCGGACTGCAGGGGTGGACGGCCCTTTACACCAACTATGCCAAAGAGGTGGTGGGCGTCAACGGCTTTCAGATCGGGGTGGCCCAGGCCGTCAGGGAAATCCCCGGCTTCCTCTCCTTCGCCGCCCTTTACGTACTCCTCCTGATGAAGGAACACCGCCTGTCGGCTTGGTCGGTGGTCCTCCTCGGCATCGGCTCCGCCCTTACGGGATTCTTTCCCACCTATCCGGGGTTGCTGATGACCACCTTTATCATGTCGGTGGGATTCCACTTCTTTGAGACTACCAACAAATCGCTGACGGTCCAGTATTTCGACACGCGGGAGTCGCCGGTGGTATTTGCCCGCCTGCGGGGTTACGGAGCGCTGGCCAACATCGGGGTGGGCTTGATCATCTGGATCCTCACCTTTCTGCTCGAGTACCGCTACAACTTCCTCCTCCTGGGCATCTTCACCTCCGCCGCAGGGATCATCATGCTCTTCTCCCACCCGGCCAAGAAGGAGATGCCCCACCAGTCTAAGAAACTGGAGCTGAAAAGAAAATACTGGCTCTTTTACGTGCTTAACTTTCTGAGTGGCACCCGGCGGCAGATCTTCACCGTATTCGCCATTTTCCTGCTGGTAGATCGTTATGAGCTCAGTCTGCAGGTGGTCACGGCCATCTATGTGGTCAACTACACGCTCACCTGGCTGCTGAATCCCCAGATTTCACGGGCCCTGAACAAGTATGGCGAGCGGGTGGTGCTAACTCTGGAGAGCGCCAGCCTGGTGGTCCTCTTCCTGGGGTACGCTTTCATCGAAAACGTATGGGTGGTGGTTGCCCTTTACGTCATCGACAGCATCTTCTTCAACTTCTCCATAGGGCTGAACACCTATCTGCAGAAGACAGCCGACAAGGCCGACCTGGGGTCGGCGACAGCCGTGGGCTTCACCATCAACCACATCTCGGCGGTCGTCATTCCGTTATTCGGAGGGATGCTTTGGATGCTCAACTGGCGGCTTCCCTTCCTCGTGGGTACCGTGTTTTCCCTGTTTTCGCTCTGGTTTACCCAGAAGATCAGAACCAGCTACCATGTCAAAAAGGTTAGAGTTTCCCGGAGTTAACGATCGGGTGATGTTCACACCCAATTCCCGGACTTCTGATTCCTACAGAAACTAATGTTGGTTCAAAAAAAATCTTTTGGGGTCCTCCTGCCTGTTTTTGTTGTCGAGGAGTTCCCGTGCGACATCGAGATTCTGCTGCGCCTTCCGGGCTATCCCTTTCTTCGGACTTTGTGTCATGGGCGTCAGCAACGCAATGGCCGCCTCATACTCCTGCCTTTGAATAAGATCGTTGCTTTTTGCAAAAGCTTTTCCCGCATTCAGGATTTTTGGAATCCTTAACTCTGAAGGATAAAACATGTCGGTATATTGGGTGGCGGCATCGCAGGCCAGGGTTCTTATCTTTCCTTTGGCTTTTGCCAGATTGGGCACAATGGTAATAAGTCCCGACAGGGTGGGGCGCGTGGCATATTCCATGGACCTGTCCAGCAGGGTTTTCCTGACCAATACTCCGGCGGAATCGTAGAGGGATAGGTAATAACTGCCGAGGAGATAGATAAACTTGGTTTTGGAGACCGATCCGTCTTCGTTTTCCTCCCTGTAAGTCTCCCAGTCAAATCCCAGCTTCAGGCTGTCGAGGGTAAGCAGATGGGTGGCCTGGTTACTGAGGCAGAAAGCCCTGATGGCTTCTTCCGGCAATTCGTTGTTCAGGGACAGGGTGGGCGACAGGGCAATGGTGGTGTCTTCAGAAAGGAAAAAGGTGATTCTCCGGTCGGGAAGGGTATCTCCGGCAAGGGTACGGGCGAACGCGCTGATTCCTTCGAAATAGGCCGTATCGTGTTTTTCCTTGACCAGTACGTTGGAGCGGTAATCAAACCTGTTCACGAAGCCGATCCGGTCACCCTCGTTGGATTCCATTTCCGGGGGGAGGGTATTGACCAGAAAAGCGGTGGTGGTACATCCTGTGGCGGCCAGCCACAATACCAGAACCGCAGGAACGAAAAGACGTTTGCTCATGATGGACTTTTTTATGCAAGTTACATGATTTTGCAAAATAAAAGACAAAAAACTCCAATAATCTATCCCAGGATCACAATCCAGAGGGGCAGGAGCAGGAGGGAGAGGGAGGTGGAGAGGAGGACCACCCGGGCGGTAAAGGAGGTGTCGAGACGGTATTGCTGCGACAGGGCATAAGGGGTGAGTCCTACGGGCATGGCTGCCTCCAGGATACTCGCCTGTAGATTGAGCCCTTCGAGCCAGCCGGTTTTCGCAGCCACCAGGTAAAAAGTTCCCGGCAGCACCACCATGATGACCAGGGAAAAAAGGGCTACATGACCCCACTCTTTGATGTGTCCGATTTTCTGAAAGCCCATAAAGATGCCCAGGGAGAAAAGGACCAGGGGGGTGACCGACTGGCCGACCATGGAGAGCGACCGGGAGAGGATGGCCGGGAGCTCCATCCGGGTGATGGCCAGGAACATTCCGATGGCCACTGAGATAAGCAGGGGATTCGTGAGGAGTTTTTGGGCCAGGTGTAGCGGGTGAAAGCGTTCTTCGCCACCGGTTTCCACCAGGAGGAGCCCCAGGGTGAGTAGCCAGAAGACATAGACGGCCGAGAGGAGGGCCCCTGCGGGTAGGGCTTCCTCACCCAGGACGGTCTGCAGCACGGGAATCCCCAGATAGGTGACGTTGCCGTAGGCCAGGATCAGAAAGAGGGTTTGCCGGCGCAGGCGGCTGAAACGGAAAAGCCGGCTGTAGGGGAAGGCCAGCAGGGTACAGCCGATGAAATAAACGGAATTGATAAGGATCATCCTATTGTAATGGCCTCCGGAAAGGTCCACCCGGGCGAGCAGAGTAATGACCAGCGCCGGGAAGCCGATCCAGAGGGCAAACCGGTTGAGGACCTCCACCCATT
>CAYYJE010000106.1:0-8296 GCA_964472165.1 uncultured Prolixibacteraceae bacterium
TGGAGTCGAGATACGCATACTCCCTGGCACTGTTGCCCTGGGCAAATTCTTTTGCGTGTTTCTCAACCTGTCGCGACTTCCAGGTAAATGAAAGCTGGTAAATACAGATCAACGCAAGCAACACGGCAAATGTGGTAATTGCACCTTTGTTTTGCATAATAATAAATTTTTAAACCAATTTATGAATGAATAATCGAATGATTCTGATTTTACTCCTGCCTAAAAAATGACTGCAATCTCAATGAAGGATGGGTACCTGACATTGAATGCCTGCGCCACGGTTCACCGGGACAGGCTTGCGTATCGCACCACTTCCGGCAGCTGCAGGAGTGTTATGAAAGTGGGATGTCGTCGGGAGTTCCGGAATGACAATACCGGAGATGATGGATATTCCGCAGTGCAAGGAAAGCTTGCGGGAGATCCTGTATTTCCGCTTTAAGCAAATAAATCATCCGGGCCTTAAGCTGGGCAATAACCTGTTGGTTCAGCTTTTCCTGAAAAGACTTTTTCAGCAATGTTTTCTGAACCGGAGCTTTCAGGTTCATCGTGCCCTGGAAGGTGCAGAAAAAATGAGCGGCTGAAGCAGCATCATTTTCGTGGCCTGCATCGGCGTGCTTCTCCTGCTGCAAGGGGTCTGCATGGTGAAAGGTATCAAAAAGCCATGCTGAGACCAGCAGGACCAGAAAGAAACCCAACCTGATCAACCCCTCTTTGGATATGTATTTTAAAAGCTTCACCTCCTCATCATTTGGCGGACGCAAATATACAGTTTGTGAGCTGATTACCAAAAAGGGAAGGAATTATTTTGTGCAGGCTGTTTTGGAATGCCCCCTTACACTTTCCGGGTCCGTGCCTTTGTTTTCCGGATCCGGAGTATGAGTTTCAATCCCGGATAGTCGATCACTGCCTTGTATTTCAAAAGAAAATCGCTGCCGATCAATCCACAGATTTTGCGGGCTGTGGCATGAAAGTAAAGATCATTGAGATGTGAAAGATCAATCAAAGCCACGTTCAGCGGGGGTACGTGAAAATCTTTCAGTGAAAAGCCGTGAATCCTGCCAAGGGATGTTTCCAGTTGTCCGGCTCCTATGCCGGCAGACCGCACATCCATGCCCTCCTCCAGAGGAACAGGATCATACTTGTCTTGCAAGGTCTGGTCAAACACGGTTTTGGAAGCGCCCGTATCGATCACCCATGTCACTTCCTCACCATTGTCAAAAACGGCTTTTACGGCAAGGTGGTAATTCCCTTCCTCAAGTTCGATCAAGTCGAGTGGAATGGTGTGTCTCATAAAAAAAAGAGACTGTTCCGAAGGAAAAGTAAATCCGTGGATTCCGGTACGTTTCCTGTCAGGACAGTCTCCCTCAGTTTATTGTTAATTACAGAATATTCATTCCGTCGAGTATGTCCATGATTTTCTTCACGGCATTGGCGGAATTGCTGAGCAGTTCTTTCTCAGCGTCGTTCAGGGAAACTTCAATGACCTGTTCCACCCCTGCTTTCCCCAGTTTGACAGGTACGCCGACGAACATGTTGTCGAGGCCATATTCACCTTCGAGCCGGATACAACAAGGGAAGATCCTTTTCTGGTCGAGGATGATGGCCTCCACCATCTGGGCAGCAGCCGAACCCGGTGCATACCAGGCTGAAGTACCCATCAGGTTCACCAGTTCTCCACCGCCATTGATGGTTCTTTTCACAATGGCATCGAGTTTTTCGGCATCAATAAGTTCAGTCACGGGTATCCCTGATACTGTGGTATAGCGCGGCAGCGGCACCATGGTGTCCCCATGTCCACCCATCAGAAGTGCCTGGATGTCACGTGGCGACACATCCAGTGCTTCAGCAAGGAAAGCCCGGTAACGCGCAGTGTCGAGGATCCCTGCCATCCCCATCACCTTTGTGCGGGGAAGGTGAGCACTGACATACGCCGCATAGGTCATCACATCAAGCGGGTTGGACACGATGACAATTTTGGCGTCGGGACTGTATTTCACTACATTTTCAGTTACAGTCTTCACGATTCCGGCGTTGATGGAGATAAGGTCATCGCGGCTCATACCCGGTTTCCGCGGAACACCGGAGGTGATCACCACCACTTCAGAACCGGCAGTTTTGGAATAGTCGTTCGTTGAACCTGTAAGACGGGTGTCATAATAATTCACTGGAGCGGTCTGCCATAAATCAAGGGATTTACCTTCCGCAATTCCTTCTTTGATATCCAGCAATACAACTTCCTGAACAATGTTCTTTTGGGCAATCACCTGTGCACAGGTAGCACCGACATTTCCTGCTCCGACAACTGTAACTTTCATGAGAATGCTTTTTATTATTTAATACACACTAATTTCCGGTTTGTTCAAATGGACTGCAAATATAATTGATTTTCCATTTGCTCATTCTTTTACCGGGAAACGCCGGAGCCTCTTAACATTTATATAATCAGAAATTGAGCATTTCTTTCAGGTTCTTATAACCCGATTTGCTGACCTTCAGTTTAGTCTTGTCGTGAAGAATCGCCACATAGGATTCCTTCTCATATTGTTGCAGTTGTGCGATCTGATCCACCCTGACGATGTAAGAGCGGTGAATCCGTGAAAAATTGTGGGGATCGAGGACCGATTCAAAATAGTGCATGGTTTTCTGCTTCATAAAACGTCCCTCGTGGGCATAAATGAGGACATAATCGTCGAGCGATTCTATGTACCTGATCTGGTCAGTGGGGATGATGTGGATTTTATGGCGGTCTTTGACCACAATCCGGTCAAGGTATTCTTCCCTGGGGTAGTTGGTAATTTTTTCGACCACATCTTCATGATCCGTTTCGCGGGTTATCCGTTCTTTCACCTTTTCCAGGGCCCCTTGCAGTCTCTCCCTTGAAAATGGTTTCAGCAGATAGTCTGCCGCATTGTATTCAAAAGCCTTCAGGGCAAACTGGTCATATGCGGTGGTAAAAATGATTTCAGGATGGTGATCGATCAGTTCCAGCATCTCAAAACCAGTGATCTTAGGCATCTGGATATCGAGGAAAACCAGGTCGGGTTTCAGCTCATTGATGGCCTTAACCCCCTCAAACCCGTTTTCACATTCACCAATAATTTCAAGATCATCGTTCATCTCCAGATAAGAGCGTAAAAGTTTTCTGGCCAGCTCTTCATCTTCAATAATCACGGTGCGGATTTTTTCTGAATTCATGACACTTTATTTTTGCGGGATGGATAGTGTGATGGTAAAAACTTTTCTATTGTCTTTAATATTGAGTAATCCAGGGTTACCATAAATGATCTGCAATCTTTCCCGGATGTTTCGCAGTCCGATCCCCTCTCCTTTTTTACTCTTGACACCCGGGTCATAGGCATTCCGAACCGTTATTTCGAGAAATTCCCCGTTACAGGAAGCCTCTGTTACAATTTCCACCGGTTCCGTGGCCTCATACACACCGTACTTGATGGCATTTTCGTAAATGGGTTGCAGGATCATATTGGGAATTACCGATTTAAAGCAACTCTCATCAACCTTGAAAACCGGCCTCAGTTTATCGCCAAACCTTACTTTTTCGATCGACAGGTAGAGTTTGTTGTTTTCCAGTTCGGTTCCAAAAGATACTTTTTCATCCTGACCATGCCTGAGGGAATAGCGCATCAGCGTCGACAGGTTGATGACCATCTCCTGTGCCTTGGCGGGATCGGACATGGTCAATGAGGAGATGCTGTTCAGGCTGTTAAAAAGGAAATGCGGATTGATCTGTGATTTCAGGGCATGCAGCTCAGCCTCCCTGATGAGCGCCTTCAGTTCACTTTCACGTTTTACCTTCTCCTTGAAGTTCTGGTAATAAATAATAGCCATGAAGAAGAAGACATAAAATACGTAAAGCAGGTAGCCGGAGAGTAACCTGGAGGGGAAACTGACCGTCAGGTACTCGGCAAGACTGGAATTGATCAGATTGATGATGACATTGGAGAGGTATACCCAGAGAAGGATCAGGATGGTGGCGGCAATCAGGTGGAAAATGACCAGCTTCCACCACGAATTTGACTCTATGGAGTTGTATTTTACCACGTACCAGATGTTGAGGGCAAGCAGGGAAAAAAGCATGTACTGAACGAATGCGTTGGTTACTGCCTGATCGACCGGCATGTCATAGTAATTCCACTGAATAAGTGAATTTGCTGCGGATACCAGGAGCCAGAACAGGCCGTAAATTGCCAGCAGTCTGGTATTTGAAAGCAAGGGGTGTTTCATTTAGAAATTCTTTATTTCCACGCCGCCAAAAGCCGTAAATCCTCTGATAATAAATGTTTTGCTGAGATTCTGATAATCGGGGATCACCGATCCGCGTTTATCGGAGAACGCCCCGAAAATGGTGGTGACCTCATTTTTGACGGTCCAGTCAGGGGGAACTTTAAAGCCGGCTCCGCCGAAGATACTCACGCAGTCGACTACCGCGCCGTTCTCTGAAAGGGCAGCACTCCTGAGGTCGTATTCTGAACCTCCGAATATGGAGGTAGTTTTTCCACCCACAAGGCTCTGGGAATTGATCACCATTTCCCGCCCGCCGAAGATGACAAAATCGTCGAAATAGTTGATATTTTGCAACCCTCCTTCGGGCAGGGCTTTCACAGGCCTGTTGTACCGGAGGAGCATCACTACCCCTGCAGTTACCATCAAAACAGGCCAGGTGAGTTTCCTGATCTCCCAGGGAATATCAAACAAATGGGGAATCATGAAAACGCCTCCAATCAGAATCAAGATATATCCTGAAGTTTCATTCCCGTTGATCAGGGAGATAATGCCAATTACGATCAGTAATGACTGCCAGGAAATGATCAGATCACTCACTGATTCGGGAAGTATATGGAGCTTCTCCAACATCCAGAGGCTGCCGTATACAATCAGCACAATCCCGAATAAAAACCTTTTGTTGCTCCTGTGTTCGAATTCCATGACTTCAGATTTTAACTTGAATAAATGTAGTACAAAATGGGTTGCTTTGTCCTATCTGTTCGGTAAATATAATTCATATGCCGGTAAAATTGAAATCAGACCGGTTAAATCCGCCTCATAATTAAAGCGACACCTGCAATGATGATCAGCAAAGGAAAAACCAGCGACAAGGAGAAATCCTGGAAATGGAAAATTTTGGGAATCAGGAATACACCTCCCAGAACCACCAGTATCCATCCACCCTGCCTTTTGCCTGCCGCCAGCACCAGTCCCGCGATAACCAGGATCATGGGCCACGAAAACACAATCTCTCCAATATGGCTGAAAAATGCCCAAAATGGGCGGAACAGGTCATCAAGATGGAGGTGAATTCCCAAATGCCGGAGCAACCAGATCAAACCTACAGTGATCAGGATGATGGCCAGGACCAGTTTTGAATGCTCTTCCGGTTGTTTACTGCGCTTATCCATAATTTACAAGCATAAGTTTGATCAAAAATAACCGTAAGCGCTGAGGGCATAGTCAAAGATTCGGTTAACCTCCTGAAAATACCGGTGAATCAGGGATGTGGAGAGCCTATTGCCTTTCCTTTTCCTTTGTCCAGGAATCTTTCAGGGCAACGGTGCGATTAAAGACAGGTCTGCCAGGAGCGGAGTCAGGATCAGCATTGAAATAGCCGACTCTCTCGAACTGGAAATGGGAAAGCGGAGAGGCATTTGCCAGGGAAGGTTCCACCACGCACCCCTCTTTGACAACCAGGGAGCCCGGGTTGAGAAATTCCTTGAAGTCGCGTTCTTTTTCTTCCGAGAGGTCTTCGACGAGGAAGAGCCGGTCGTAGAGCCGAACCTCCGCGCGGAGGCCGTGGGTAGCTGAAACCCAGTGGATGGTGGCTTTCACCTTCCGTCCGTCGGGAGCATTGCCACCCCTTGTTGCAGGATCATATGTACAAAGCAGGGCTGTAATATTCCCCTGCTCATCCTTTACCACCTCATTGCAGGTGATAAAATAGGCATAACGAAGCCTGACCTCCCTGCCGGGGGAAAGCCGGAAAAACTTGTGGGGTGGATTTTCCATAAAGTCCTCCCTTTCAATATAGATTTCCCGGGTAAAGGGGACCATCCGGGTCCCCGCAGAGAGATCCTCCGGGTTGTTGATGGCTTCCAGCTCTTCCGTCTGGTTTTCAGGATAATTGGTAAGGATTACCCTGAGGGGGTCAAGGACTCCCATCACCCGTAAAGCTGTTTTGTTCAGGTCTTCGCGGACACTGTGTTCCAGCAAAGTCACATCGCTGATCCCTTCCACTTTGGTAACCCCTACCCGCTCGGCGAAATTCCGGATGGAAGCCGGTGTATACCCTCTGCGGCGCATTCCCGAGATGGTGGGCATCCGGGGATCGTCCCAGCCGTTGACATATTTATCCTTCACCAGCTCCAGGAGTTTCCGCTTGCTCATTACGGTGTAGGTGAGGTTAAGGCGGGCAAATTCAATTTGCCGGGGACGGTATTCATTCTCCATAAGCTGGTCGATGAACCAGTCATACAACGGACGATGCACCTCAAATTCAAGTGTGCATAACGAATGGGTAATTCCCTCCCAATAGTCACATTGTCCATGTGCAAAGTCATACATGGGGTAGATCACCCACTGGTCACCCGTACGGTGATGGGGGGTTTTCATGATCCGGTACAGAATCGGGTCACGCAGGTGCATGTTGGGGGAAGCCATATCGATTCTGGCGCGTAAAACACAGGTTCCTTCGTCAAACTCCCCGTTTTTCATGGCCTCAAAAAGGCGGAGGTTCTCCTCCACGCTTCGCGCGCGGTAAGGGCTTTCAATACCCGGAGAAGTGGGTGAACCTTTCTGGCTGCTGATGGTTTCGGCATCCTGGTCATCCACATAGGCTTTCCCTTCCGTGATGAGCTTCAGGGCAAACCCGTACAGCTTCCCGAAATAATCAGAAGCATAATATAGCCGGTCACCCCAGTCAAAACCAAGCCAGCGTACATCTTCCATGATGGAACGGACATACTCATCCTCCTCCTTTTCAGGATTGGTATCGTCGAACCTGAGGTTGGTCACCCCTCCGTATTTAAGGGCGGTACCAAAATTCAGACATATCGACTTGGCATGACCAATATGAAGGTACCCGTTGGGCTCAGGTGGGAAGCGGGTATGCACAAGACCATTGTTCTTCCCTTCACTCAAATCTTTGTCAATCAGCTGGTGGATGAAATTACTCTTTACCGGGACTTCCTGTCCGCTGGTTTCCTTTTCGCTCATCTTTTCTTAAATCCAGATTATCAAAACTATTGCCCGGCACCTGCCGTGGTCACCGCAAAGCGGCGCGTCAAAGTTAAAAAATGATTGTTCGTCCTGCATGAAGCATCTTAAAAATGTAGGTACCAGACCGTAAATTATTAATTTCGCGTAAGAAACAGGGGAATCATGCAAAAAAAAGTGACCATTGAACTCGAGAACATGAAATTTTACGCTTACCACGGTCATTATGAAGTGGAGCAGAAAGTAGGGAACCATTTTCTGGTGAGTCTGCTGGCTGAGACCACTGCGTTGACTGCCCTGGAAAGCGACCGGCTGAAAGATGCCCTGGATTACCAGCATATTTACCGCCTTGTAAAGCAGGAAATGGAGATTCCCTCCCACCTGCTCGAATATGTGGCGGAAAGAATTGTCACCACAGTATTGTCGGAATTGAATCCCATCAGCCATATCCGGGTAAAGATCTCGAAAATGAATCCTCCGCTGGGTGGGGAAATTGAAAAAGTGAGTGTCACGCTGGAGCGAAGCAAATGAAAAAAATGCTATCTTTGCCGGCGATAGCCATCTTCAGGGTTCCTTGGCCGAGTGGTTAGGTAGCGGTCTGCAAAACCGCGTACGGCGGTTCGATTCCGCCAGGGACCTCGATAAATCCTGTTTGTCTGCGACTTACGGGATTTTTTTTACCGGTACGCCCTCAACTACCGACGTGTACCCCCGGGAAAAAACGTCCCTCCCCCAAAAACATTACAGGCAAAGTATTGTATTTCAGTTGATTTTTGCATATATTTGATAATGCCCGGCTTCTGCTGACAGCTGTTTGCCCGGGTACTCTTCTCTGATGACAAAAACACAAACCTTAAACTGAATTACCATGGAACCACAAGATTTTGATGAACTGATCAAAACCACGGAACAAATCACCGACGAGCATGTAAAACAGGACATTCTGGACAAGATCAGGGACTTGCAGAAAGACACCCCGCTTGATACCGACAAATGGATCTACCGGTCAGTGGTCTGGGCGCTGGGTGCAGCTGCCCTGCTTTGTCTTTTTTTTACCTTTTGGATTTACCTG
>CAYYJE010000106.1:8396-10076 GCA_964472165.1 uncultured Prolixibacteraceae bacterium
TTTTTCTCGGGTGGGAATGTCTTCGCACCAAAGGTCTTGCTGCTGTGGCGGAGAAAGTGCAGCCCAAGTCCATCAAAAAGGGAGTGGTGGCCAACCTGCTTAATCCCCACCCCTATCTTTTCTGGATCACCGTAGGCGCTCCCACCATTGTCAAAGCCCGCCAGAATGGGATCGTGACATTGGTGCTCTTCTTCATCGTTTTCTACCTCTTCCTGACGGGCTCCAAAATTCTGATCGCCCACCTGGCAGCCAGGTCCAGATCCTATCTCACAGGCAAGGCCTATGTCCGGATCATGAAGGTGCTGGGGATTACCCTGTTTCTGTTTGCTGCATTTTTTATTTACGATGGAATCAGGATGCTCGCCGGCAACGGGTGATGCAGAGAAGTATTTCAGCAGCTCCGGCAATAGGGCATGGTGGGAAATGTCTGAAAATTTGAGTAGTTTCGGCGCCTGAAACTGACATTCGTGCATGCAATAAATGAATTACGGCAAAATAACCCTTCCTGAGGGAGTAAATATTCGTTTTTCGGTTTTCAAAAGCAAGGGGACCGATGAGTACAACCTGGTGATTACGCCGGCAAAGGGGGAACCAGCCGCAGTGCAATACGACCAGATTGAAGCTGCAATCAGGGAGTTTGTCATCCTCCGGCAGCTTCGCCATCCTTTGGTGGTTTTCCAGCGATTCTTTGTCAGCGATGTATCCAACCAGGCTTCCATTATGCGGCAATCCGGGAGTGCCGGAACAGCCTCATCCCTGTCCGTAATCCAGCAACCTCCCGCCATGGGCAACAAGTTGCTTGCCTGGGTGTACCTCATCGAAAACCACAGTGAAGCCTATGATGCCCGGGAATTCAATGGTTCCTTTTCTTTCGGGCACAACGGATATACCCACCTCTACACCTCAGGGATGACGTCTTCCCGCGAATCTACTTCCTATTTACAGTCGCTCGACATTTTCAACGGCTATACGGAATTACTGGGAGAGAAGGGGATGACGCTGGAGACCAACTGTATCCGCACCTGGCTGTTTGTCAGGGATATTGACAACAACTATGGGGGCATGGTGAAAGCACGGAACGAAATTTTTGAAGCCGAAGGGTTGCAGCATACCACCCATTATATTGCCAGCACAGGTATCGAAGGACAAACAGAAAAAACCCATTGTCTGGTGGCCATGGATGCCTATGCCCTCAGTGGGATTGTTCCCGAACAGATCCGGTTTCTGAAGGCATCGTCACATCTCAGTCCCACCCACAATTACGGGGTAGCCTTTGAAAGGGGCACTGCCGTCGAGTACGGTGACCGAAGGCATGTTTTCATTTCGGGAACGGCCAGCATCGATCAAAACGGACATATTCTCCATGAAAATGATATTGAAAAGCAAACGGAGCGGACATTTGAAAACATCGGCGCCTTGCTGGCCGAAGCTGGCGCGTCGATGAAGGATATTGGTTCCATGATCATTTATCTGCGTGATCTGGCCGACACTGCTTTCATCACGAACTTTCTGAAAACCCGGAATCCCGGCATTCCCGTGGTGGTGGCCATCGCTCCGGTATGCCGTCACGGATGGCTGGTGGAAGCGGAATGCACGGCTGTAGTGCAAGCAAAAAATTCCGCATTTGGTGATTTCTGATCCACCCTGATCAGTTTTAGTGGGAAGTATCAAACTGCACCT
>CAYYJE010000107.1:0-10026 GCA_964472165.1 uncultured Prolixibacteraceae bacterium
CTTTTTTATATTTTTGCGGCAGAAATGGTATGAAATGAGAGGTTGCATGAAAGATGGCTGTCGGAGAGATGGCTGTATTAAAGGGGATGGTGATGCGTTTGATCCTGTAAATGAGGAACTGACGCATTTTTTTTAATTATTTCTTAAGTTTTACCAGATGTTGGAAACTGTGAATGTGAAATTGGTTTTAGAGGACGGAACTGAATTTGAGGGGGAGTCATTTGGGTACAAAAGATCTGTGGCCGGAGAGGTTGTTTTTTACACGGGTATGACGGGGTATCCCGAAAGTCTGACGGATCCCTCCTATGCCGGTCAAATCCTGGTCCCCACATTCCCCATGATCGGGAATTACGGGGTTCCTGACGATTCATACCAGGATGGGCTTCCCCGGTTCTTTGAGTCGGAAAAGATTCAGGCCTCGGGTATTGTCGTTTGTGATTATTCTCATGAATACAGTCACTGGAACGCCCAAAGGTCGCTCTCCGGCTGGTTGGTTTCAAGCGGGGTTCCCGGAATCTATGGCATTGATACCCGGGCGCTGACCCGGATTTTGCGGGTGAAAGGTTCGATGCTGGGAAAAATTGAATTCAGCGATGAACCGGTCAGTTTTTATGATCCCAACCAGGAGAATCTTGTGGCCAGGGTGAGTTGTACCGGGAAAACAGTGTATGGAAACGGAAAATTCCGGATTCTTCTGATCGATTGCGGGGTAAAGGCGCATATCATCAGGTGCCTGTTGCAACGCGACGCCACGGTGATCCGGGTTCCCTGGGATTATGATTTTTCAGGGGAGGAGTATGACGGCCTTTTCATTTCAAACGGACCGGGTGACCCGGCCATGTGCGGGATTACCGTCGGGCATATCCGTAATGTTCTGGACCAGGACAAACCCATTATGGGGATTTGTCTGGGTAACCAGCTGCTGGCCAGAGCTGCCGGTGCGTCGACCTACAAACTGAAATTCGGGCACAGGGGGCACAATCAACCGGTTTTACTGAGCGGGACCGACCGTTGTTTTATTACCTCCCAGAACCATGGGTATGCCGTTTCCCAGGATTCACTGCCGGAAGGGTGGGAACCCCTTTTTGTTAACGTAAACGACGGCACCAATGAAGGTATCAGGCACTCCACAAAGCCCTTCTTTTCCTCCCAGTTCCATCCGGAAGCTTCAAGCGGACCGGTCGATACAGAGTTTTTATTCGATGAATTCATGGACAAAATCAAAAGACTATGACGGATCCTCGTATGCAAAAGGTACTTATCCTGGGCTCAGGAGCTTTAAAAATCGGTGAAGCCGGTGAGTTTGACTACAGTGGCTCACAGGCGCTGAAAGCGTTAAAGGAGGAAGGGATTGAAACGGTACTGATCAATCCGAATATCGCCACCATCCAGACTTCTGAAGACATTGCCGACAAGATCTATTTTTTGCCGGTAACTCCGTTTTTTGTGGAACAGGTGATCAGGAAGGAGCAACCACAGGGAATTATGCTGGCTTTTGGGGGACAAACAGCACTGAATTGCGGGGTGGAATTGTTCAGAACGGGAATCCTTGAAAAATACAATCTGGAAGTGCTGGGAACACCCGTCGGGGCAATCATGGAAACTGAGGATCGTGACCTTTTTTCCAGGATGCTGGGTGAGATCGGAGTGAAAACGCCCCGGAGCATTGCTGCCACCCGAATGGATGAAACGGTGGCAGCTGCCCGCGAACTCGGTTTTCCGCTGATTATCAGAGCCGCTTACACCCTTGGCGGATTGGGGAGCGGTTTCTGCGACAACATGGAAGAGTTGAAAACCCTGGCAGCAAAAGCGTTCACCTATAGCCCCCAAATTCTGATTGAAGAGTCGCTAAAGGGATGGAAAGAGGTGGAGTACGAGGTGGTCCGCGACCGGTTCGACAATTGCATCACTGTGTGCAACATGGAAAATTTTGATCCCCTGGGAATTCATACGGGGGAGAGTATTGTGGTGGCCCCTTCCCAGACACTGACCAACAGGGAATATCACCAGCTCAGGGCTGTCTCCATCCGGATTATCAGGAGGGTGGGGGTTATCGGAGAGTGTAACGTGCAGTTTGCTCTTGACCCTGAATCAGAGGATTACCGCGTCATTGAAGTGAATGCACGTCTGTCGCGCTCCTCTGCCCTGGCCTCCAAGGCTACAGGATATCCTTTGGCTTTTGTGGCCGCAAAACTCGGGTTGGGATATGGTTTACACCAGCTGAAAAATTCGGTAACCAAAGTCACAACGGCCTGTTTTGAACCTGCCCTTGATTATTGTGTGGTGAAGATTCCAAGATGGGACCTCAATAAATTCTATGGTGTCTCCAGAAACCTTGGAAGTTCCATGAAAAGTGTGGGCGAAATTATGGCCATCGGCCGGACCTTTGAAGAGGCCATACAGAAGGGAATCAGGATGACCGGGACGGGAATGCACGGTTTTGTGGGGAACAGGGAAGAGATTGCCATCGAAGAGATAGAGGAAGAACTGGCCCGTCCCACTGACCGGCGCATCTTTGCCATTGCGGAGGCTTTTCACAAGGGATATTCCGTCAAGGATGTCCACGAAAGGACAAAAATTGACAGATGGTTCCTCAGCAAGCTTCAGAATATTTATGAAATCAGAAACAGGCTTCTCTCATTTAATCACTTGGAATCCCTTCCTTCCGGTTTATTGCTGGAGTCGAAAAAGGCTGGTTTTTCAGATTTTCAGATATCCAGACTCGTTATTAAGGGTTCAAACTCAGGTGTGGAGGAAAACCTGCTCAAGGTGCGCGAATTCCGTAAATCACTGGGTATCGTACCTGTGGTAAAGCAAATTGATACCCTGGCAGGGGAATATCCTGCCATGACCAATTACCTCTATATTACCTACAACGGGATTGAACATGATGTGGAATTCAGCCAGGATGGCCGTTCGGTGATTGTGCTTGGTTCAGGGGCCTACCGTATCGGCAGTTCTGTGGAATTCGACTGGTGTTCGGTCAATGCTGTTAAAAGTATTCATGCACAAAATTACCGGTCGGTAATGATTAACTATAATCCGGAAACCGTGAGTACAGATTACGACACCTGCGACCGGCTTTATTTTGATGAGTTAAGTTTTGAAAGGGTACTTGATATTGTTGATCTGGAGAATCCTCATGGGGTGGTGGTTTCCATGGGCGGACAAATTCCCAATAACCTGGCCATGAAACTCTATCGCCGGCAGGTTCCTGTAATCGGAACGTCTCCGGCCGATATAGACAGGGCTGAAGACCGTGACAAATTCTCTTCCCTGCTCGACCGCCTGGGCGTAGACCAACCCCGTTGGGCCAGACTGTCTACCACCGAGGAAATTCACCGCTTCATCGGAACTGTTGGGTATCCGGTGCTGATCAGGCCTTCATACGTGCTCTCGGGAGCAGCCATGAATGTGGTTTCCAATGACGAACAACTGGATCATTTTTTGAAAATGGCATCCGATGTCTCCAAAGAACATCCGGTGGTTGTAAGTGAGTTTATTGAACAGGCCAAGGAAATTGAAATGGATGCAGTGGCTGACCATGGCGAGATCATTGCCTATGCAATTTCAGAACATGTGGAATTTGCAGGGGTTCACTCGGGGGATGCCACCATCGTCTTCCCTCCCCAGAAACTATATGTGGAAACTATCCGGAGGATCAAACGGATAACCCGGCAAATTGCCGTTTCGTTGCAGATAACCGGTCCGTTTAATATTCAGTTCCTGGCACGTGACAACGACATCAAGGTAATTGAGTGCAACCTGAGGGCCTCCCGAAGCTTCCCGTTTGTGTCAAAGGTGATGAAGCTTAACCTGATCGACATTGCCATCAGGGTGATGTTGGGTTTAAAGGTTGAAAAACCCGACAAATCACTTTTTGAACTCGATTATGTCGGTGTAAAAGCTCCGCAGTTTTCTTTTGCACGCCTTCTGAATGCCGACCCTGTGCTGGGAGTCGACATGGCTTCAACCGGCGAAGTGGGTTGTATCGGTGAAAATTATTATGAAGCCATCCTCAAAGCCATGCTTTCGGTCGGCTATACCATCCCTGCCAAAAACATCCTGATTTCCTCAGGTCCATCCCGTTCAAAAGTGGAGTTGCTGGAAAGTGCCCGTATGTTGCGCGACAGGGGATACCAGCTTTATGCCACCGAGGGAACCCATAAATATTTTATGGAAAACGGGGTTGAAAATTACCTTCTTCACTGGCCCGATGAAGAAGATCGTCGCCCTAATACCGTGGAGTTCCTCAGGGAGAAGAAAATCGACCTGGTAATTAATATCCCGAAAAACTATACGAAAAGGGAACTGCGCAACGGATACCAGATCAGGAGAAGCGCCATCGATTACAACATTCCACTTATTACCAATTCCAGGGTAGCCAGTGCATTTGTGTATGCGATCTGTAAATATGCGCCCGAAAATCTGACGATAAAAAGCTGGGGTGAGTATTGACAGGTAAGCTTTTCAACCCTCATTTCCTGATATTTCAGAACTTTTTTATTAATTTTCAGCCTGGGCTTTAAAATCAAATAGGATTTATATATCTTTAAAGCTTTAAATTTCTCAAAAAGAGGAGGAGTAGTTGATAATACCCGCTGAAATACAGGTCAACTGGGGAAAGGGATCTTCGGATTGCCTGAATTGCCGTGATTTTTGCTGCAAATCATGCTTTACGGGCGACAAGGGCAATTTATTCAGGAATCTCTCCCGGGAGGAGATGGACAAATTGGTCGAACAAAAAAAGGAGGTCAGATTCTGGCCAGGGGAGACCATTTTCAAGCAGAACACGGGGTCATCCCATATTATCTGCTTCAGGAAAGGTATTGCCAAAGTTTATGTGGAGGGTGAGAAAGAGAAAAACCTGATCATTAAGGTAGTTAAAGATTCCGATATCATCGTATCCGGAGGCATCTTAACGCAAAGCATCCGGCCTTTTACCGTGGCTGCCGTAACTGAAGTGGAATGTTGTTTTATCAACTCGGAACAAATCGTCAATTTCCTTTTTTCAAATATCAATTTTGCACTGGCATTTCTGGAGAAATACCATATGCAAAGCAACCAGATGTTCAACTCCCTGGTCATGCTGACTCAGAAGTATATGCCCGGGAAAGTGGCCGACACCATCCTCAACCTCAAAAACAACATCTTCCGGCAAAATCCCTTTTCGATCCCTTTCAGCCGGCAGGAACTGGCAGAAATGTCGGCCATGACCAAAGAGAGCCTGGTAAGGGTCATGTCCGACTTCAAAGACTCAAAACTTATCCGTATCCATGGTAAAACGCTTGAAGTTTTGGATGAAGAGGGACTCATTGCCTTAAGCAGAAACGGATAAGTCTCTTCCTGGCCGTAAAAATTGACATTTGTCAATTTAAGAATTGACATGTTGTAATTTTTTTATTTTAAAATATCATATAATTTTAGGGAGTCAGATTGGAGGCTTCTGATACTTTTACGGAAGTTCTTTCTGTGTAAACAGGACGATTTTCAAAATTACCTAATTTGTATGACTATGCGCATCAAAAATTTCGCCGGTTTTTCTTTTGTTACACTCTCAATGTTGCTGGCAATGGCCTCATGTGTGAAGGAAGGGCCAATGGGTTTGCCCGGAGCTGACGGGACTGACGGAATCGATGGAAAGGATGGCAATGACGGAACAGCTACCTGTCTGGTTTGTCACAATACGACGACTCAGAATTCGATCCTTGCCCAGTACAAGACTTCACAGCATGCAGCAGGAGTTGCCACGGCAAGGAGCACCAGCAACCAGTGTTCAGTCTGTCACTCCCATGAGGGATTTCTTGAGCATGTCGTCACAGGCAGTGATACAACTTATGCCGGTGTGGCTCATCCGACCAATATTGATTGTGCCACCTGTCATTCGAAGCACGGTACCTTTGACTTTTCCGCCGACGGGCCCGATTACGCGTTGCGTACCGTGGCTTCAGTGGACCTGATGCTCTATACCGATCATGTTAAGAAGATCGATTTCGGCAATACTTCCAACCTGTGTGCCAATTGTCACCAGCCCAGGAATTCCTACCGGGTTCCCGGTGAAGGGGGTGAGACAACGGTTAGCATTACCAGTAGCAGGTATGGCCCTCATCATGGTCCGCAATCCACGCTGGTGGAAGGAATCGGGTTGTATGATATTGCCGGCCCGTCACCCATTCCCGGAACCAAGTCACATCCGCACCGGACGGGGAGCTGTGTCGGATGCCACATGGGAGATTTTTCAAACAGTACAGGCGGTCATACCTGGAATCCTTCGCTGGCAAGCTGCAAAACCTGTCACAGCAGTGCCACAAGTTTTGATGTGAACGGTGGGAAAACAAAGATTGCCGGTTTGATCAACGACCTTAAAAATGCGTTGGTAGCCAAAGGGGTGATGGATGCCACAGGCAATCTTACCAAACCGGGCGGGAAGACCATTTCTGCTTCAAATCCCCTGGTGTTGCCGGTTAAACAAGCCGGTGCATTCTGGAATTATATCACATTGATTGAAGACAGGAGCACGGGGATACACAATCCCAAATATATTGAGGCTGTTCTGAAAAATTCAATTGAAGCGCTCAAATAGGAACCGGTCCTGAAGTGGCAGGGCAAGCGTGTCTGCAGTCTGCCACATTTAGTCAAAGGTTGTGGCGGGTATGCGGAGCAACTGCGGATCGGTCAGTATTACGGTTTAACAAAGATGCAAATCATGAACAAGTGGATAAAAATAGCTTTGCTGGTCATTTCGGTGGTGATGGTAATGTCGTGCCAATATGATTTTATTGCTCCCGACGATGCCCCTCCGGTGGATCCGGGGATTGAAGTAAGTTTCGCAACACAGATACTGCCCATCTTCACCGACAATAGCAATTGCACAGCGTGTCACAAGCCGGGTGGAAAGTCGCCCGATCTGACAACAGCCAATGCATATGCCCAGATTAACACCTCCAAATATATCAACCGTACTGCTCCTGATCAGAGTTTGATATACAAGGCAATTGCTCCGGGAGGGGGATTTGCCGGCCATAAGACGGTTACAACTGCCCAGGCTGCGCTGATTCTGGTGTGGATACAGCAGGGCGCAAAGAATAATTAATGGATAACGTGATGCTGAAAATGATAAGAAAAGCGGGATTTCTGTTTCTTTGGATGTGGGGAAGCATCCTGGCCGTAGCCCAGGAAGGTGACGGAGATACTGTGGTTGTACAAAAAGACCGGCCTGTGAGGTCACCATGGGAAAGCGGGTATCTCATCGACCAGCCAACATCCCTGATCCCTGTAAAAAATACGCTGGAGTTCGTGATTCAGCACAAATTCGGCACCGTTGAAAACGGGAAATCTGACCTGTGGGGTCTGTATGCCCCGGGTTCGAATATCCGTTTAGGACTTAATTTTGTGGTGTTGAAAAACGTCCAGGCTGGCTGGGGTATTACAAAGAAGAATATGTACAACGACTTCAGTCTGAAATGGACCTTGCTGGAGCAGACACGCGCCAATACCATTCCGGTATCGGTTACCGTTTACGGGGTAATGGCCATTGACGGGAGAAGTAAATCCTATTTCGAGGGAATGCGTTACTATCATTCCTCCGAACCTGTGAATCCGCGGGTAGTTCATGACTTCAGGGCTGGGGGAAGGTTCAGTTATTTTTCACAGATGTTCATAGGCCGGAAATTTACCGAATGGTTGAGTTTGCAGGCCGGGGCCAGTTTCTCCCATTATAATCTGGTGGCGCTTACCGGCGATCACGATAAAATAGGGGCCCATATCGGAGGAAGAGTAAAATTTTCTCCTCAGAGTTCATTTATTTTCAACTATGACGTACCTTTAAAAATCAAGGATATTTCTGAACAACGGGAGTGGATTGATCACCCCGAACCAAATTTGGCATTAGGTTTGGAGGTGTCTACCAGTACGCATGCATTCCAGATTTATCTGGGTGCTGCCGATGGCATCGTTCCGCAAGACCAACAGATGTTCAACCGCAACAAATGGCAGGACAAAGGAGTGGCTGTGGGATTTGTGATCACCCGTTTGTGGAATTTTTAACCTCTTAAAAGAAAATGTGTATGAAGATGAAAAAGAGTTTTGTTATCCTGCTCGTAATGGCAATAGCAGGAATGACCACCATGTCGTTTGTGGTTTCACAGGATCAGAAAAAGGGTGGCCCCTGGAATGTTCCTGCTGAATACAAAAGCAAGAAGAACCCTCATACCGGGCAGGCTGACCTGTTGCCGGTCGGGAAAATGCTTTGGGCGAAGCATTGTAAATCGTGTCATGGAAATATGGGATTGGGTGACGGACCAAAGGCCGCAAGCCTGAAAACAAATCCCGGCAATTTTAAAGATGCTGCCTTCCAGGCCCAGAGCGACGGGGTCATCTATTACCAGTCGTTTGTGGGACGCGATGAAATGCCCAATTTTGAAAAGAAGATTCCTGAAGATGAGGATCGCTGGGCTCTTGTGAACTTTATCAGAACCATGAAGTAATTTGTATTTAGTGGCTGTTTCTGGCGGAAACAGCCACTTTTTTTAATACTAAACCATCATGCTAAACCATCAGTTAAAACTGGCTGCCATCCTGTTCCTGGGGGCGGTTTTCTCCAGCGGGGCAAAGGGACAGGCAATGCGTGATGAGAATAAGCATTGTCTGGAATGTCATGCCAGTCAAACCTATTCTTTTGTGAATGAATGGACAGAAAAAGAAGAGAGAAGGATCATGAATCCCTTTCACATTATTGATACCTCTCTTTACCTTTCAGGGGTTCACCAATCGTTTGCCTGTACCGACTGTCACTCTGCCGATTACGGAAATTATCCCCATGCCCGTGAACTGAAACTTGAACCTTTGGCTACCTGCATCGATTGTCACGGCGGTGATGATACTTACGCCAAATATAATTTTGAGGAGATCGATGAGGATTTTCAGAAAAGTGTTCATTTTACCCACGGCGGTGAACATTTTACCTGCGGAAAATGTCACAATCAACACTATTATAAGGTGATAGCCAGAAATAGTGTTAATATTTCCGACATTGTTTCTGCCGACAACCAGATGTGTTTGTCGTGCCACACCAATGCGGTCCGTTACCGGCTGACTTCCGTTCATGCGTATCCGGAGTTTAGCAGGGTACATGCCTGGCTCCCCAATCATGAACTCCATTTCAGAAGTGTAAGGTGTATCGATTGCCACACCTCGGTTAAGGATACCCTGATGATCCCCCACAACATCCTTGCAAAGGAACAGGCAGTGAAAAACTGTTCCGAATGCCATTCAACCAATTCCATGCTTAAGGCTACCTTGTACAAATATGAGAATCTGCAGTCCAGGGAATCCAGTGGCTTTCTGAGTGCCATCAAGCAGGAAAGGCCTTATATTATCGGAGCAAACCAGGTCCCGTTCTTCAAAATCCTGAGTGTATCATTGTTAATTGCTACCCTGATCGGGATTATTATCCATGCTTCTGCCCGCGTTTTCATCAAAAAAAAATAAACGGAAATGGCTAGCAAAAGAATCTATTTTTATCCGCTGTGGCTGAGAATCTGGCATTGGATCAACGGCGCCGGGATTATTATCCTGATCATTACCGGATTTATTATGCATTGGGGTATTCACGGATCATTCATTGATTTCAATTTTGCTGTTACCCTTCACAATATTACCGGAATTGTTGTCGCCATCAGCTATTTTTTCTTTTTTATCGGATCGTTTCTTTTTTACAACAGCCGGTATTACAGGATCAGGCTCAGGGGATGGCAAACCCGCATTTATAAACAGGCTCAATATTATATAATGGGCATGTTCAAAGGTGAAAAACCACCTTTCCCGGTTACCGAAAGAAGGAAATTCAATCCATTGCAGAAGACATCATATTTTTATACCATGTTTCTGATTCTTCCGCTGATTGTTTTTACCGGTATCGGACTTATGTGGCCGGAACTTATTATCGATCAGGTATACAGATATAACGGGGTTTTCCTCACGGCCATGGTCCATGCAGCCCTGGGATTCATTCTCTTTTTGTTTCTG
>CAYYJE010000108.1:0-5068 GCA_964472165.1 uncultured Prolixibacteraceae bacterium
AAAAGGCTGCACCTCCCGTTATCCCAGTGGTTCCGGCACAGGCACCCCCGCCCGCCCCCGAACCTGTTCAAGCAGTTACTCCGGTCACTGCAGAACCGGAAACCATCCTGCCCGCGCAACCCGTGCCACCGGTGGAAACTCCTCCCGAAAAATCATCCCAGGGAGAGATCCGTTTTGTAGAAGAGGCGGAAGCCCATCCCGAAAAACAAATTCTGGGAGAGAAATTTACGGCCGGAAAATCGCTCCACGATCTCCTCATGGGTGACAAAAGCAACAACGACTCCCGGTTCACCCGTCCCATCACCAGCCTGGCAAGTGCCATCGGCACCAATGACCGGTTCCTGTATACCAGGGAGCTGTTCGACGGGAATATGGACTATTTCCATGAGACCATCCACAGCCTTGATGCGATGAAAACCATCCAGGAAGCGGTCGACTTCCTCCAGGAACATTTCCAGTGGAAAAAGAGTGAAACCACCCACAAATTTCTGGAACTCGTGAAGCGCAGATTTTTATAACTACATTCAAGTTGTCTATCATCTTTTTATCTGACATCTTTTAGTCTATCATCTTTTAGTCTATCATCTTTTAGTCTATCATCTTTTAGTCTATTATAATGGCCCAACCGGGAAAGCTGTTTATCGTCCCCACTCCGGTGGGGAATCTGGAAGACATGACCTTCAGGGGAGTGCGCATCCTGAAGGAATCGGAACTGATTCTGGCCGAGGATACCCGGGTCTCTTCCCGTCTTCTCCAACACTACGGCATTCAGAATAAGCTCTCATCGCACCACAAATTCAATGAACACGGTACCGTCAGAAACATCGCCGCGAAAATTGAGGCGGGAATCAACGTGGCCCTGATCTCAGATGCCGGAACCCCGGGAATTTCGGATCCCGGTTTTCTGCTGGTACGTACCTGTCTCGAAAACGGCATCGATGTGGAATGTCTTCCCGGAGCCACTGCATTTGTGCCGGCATTGGTCAACTCCGGTTTCCCCACCGACCGGTTCGTCTTCGAGGGTTTCCTTCCCCAGAAAAAAGGACGTCAGAAACGGCTCTCCGCCCTTGAGGAGGAAAAAAGAACCCTCATTTTTTACGAATCTCCGTTTCGCCTGGTCAAGCTGCTTCAGCAGATGATCCCCGTGTTTGGCGCCGGACGGAAATGCTGTGTTTCCCGTGAACTCACCAAGATGTTCGAGGAAAATGTAAGGGGAACGCTGGAAGAGGTGCTGGTTCATTTCGAAAAAACCGCTCCCCGCGGTGAAATTGTGGTCGTGGTGGAAGGACTTCCAAAAGAAAAGGATGAACGGGAGGAGGAGGGAGTGAGGGACTGGGGAGCATAACCGGGGATCCGAATGTTTCTCCGCCTGGACAGGAGGAGTACGCTGGCCCGACGCAGGAGGGATCAGGGGGAGGTGGTGGAAGCCAATACCCAATACCGAATATCCAATATCCAAAACTGAATCATGGGATCACCGGATCACTGAATCACGGAGCGTCGCGGAGTCTCGTCTTCCAGATATGGGGCCTGTGGATTTTGGCATCGTAGCTGCCTGATCTTTGTAGATGCGGCATACCCCCACCATTCGGCAAACCACGTAGTGGCGAAATCGATTACAAATTATCCGGTTAAAAATCCCAGGACTGGTTCTTAACCACGAAGATTTACGGGCTGAAAGCCCGGATCATGTCAGCCCGGGGCATCGCCCCGGGTATGCGAACGTTCATTCCCCAACAGCGCCCTGCAGGGGCAGCTTACCCCAACACCACTTTAGTCCGGGGTCCGGTCGGGATGACAAGTTGATTTGATGAAAGTCTCCTCCCAGGTTAGGCTTCTGCCCTGATTCCAAAGGGTACCTGCCCCTTCAGGGCGCAATGCTAAGGTGGAAATCATCTTCCCGGGGCGCTGCCCCGGGCTGAATTTAACTGGGCTTTCAGCCCGCCAAAAATTGATGGCCAATCCGGAGACCATGAATGACCATGAATGACACGCGCAGCGGAATCCGAACGACTCTCCTCCCGGCCAGGAGGAGTACCCTGGCCCGACGCAGGAGGGATCAGGGGGAGGTGGTGGAAGCCTGTCCTGGTGCTGCCAACCACCCCGTCATTTCATTCGTGCCTCATGAAACGCCACCCCTCCTATCCCTACAGGCAGGAGGAGAAAAACTTTCGTAGTCCACCGAAAATTACCGATTTGTAGACTGTACCCCGACAATCCCGATAACGGGATCGGAGACTTTTAGAGATTTTCTATAGCATTGTATATCTTTTAGTTACCCCATTTAGGGGGCAGGGGTCGAACAAGCATAACAAATTAGTCACTTTTCGGAGTGGACTCAACCTTACCACCTTTGAACGCTTTTATCTGTGTAATCTGCTTCAATCAGTGCAATCTGTAATCTGGAACCTGGAACTTTTGAACGCCGAAGGCATGGAACCCTGGAACCTTGGAACCCTGGAACCTTGGAACCCTGGAACCTCTGAACGCCGAAGGCATTGGAACGGCACGTAGTGCCTTTGAACATTTTTTCACTGAACATGTCATCCAATCCAAATTTATCTTATATTTGTCCAATTGGTTAAACCATTTATTTAATCCATAAAGTTAAACCAACTGATTATTCCCATGACAGAAAAGGAAAAGCTTACCGAAGAACGGATCTTTGATGCGGCCACCGAAATATTCCTGGAGCGCGGAATGGATGGCGCCCGAATGCAGGAAATTGCCGACCTGGCAGGCATCAACAAATCGCTCCTTCATTACTACTACCGCTCCAAAGACCGGCTGTTCGACGCGGTTTTTGAGAAGGTGGCAAACAGGATGTTCGCCCGCTTTTCTCCCCTTCTGGATCCCGGTCTTACCCTCGAAGAGAAAATCAGGTTCTTCTTCAGGGAACATATCGGCTTCCTGGAGAAAAACCCCCGGCTCCCTTCCTTCCTGCTGAATGAAATTAACCGGAACCCGGAACGGATGAAAAAGATCATCCGAAGATTTGACATTGGGATAATATATGAAACCCTGGAACAGCAGCATGGGGAAGAGTTCAAACAGTTTGGGATCACGCCTTCCCTGATGCCGCAGATCATGACTTCCGTGGCGGCCATGAGTATTTTCCCTTTTGCAGCCCGTGGAATTGTCGAAACCATCCTGGAGAAAATCGGCATGAACTTCAACGATTACATCGAAGCGCGAAAAAACTTTGCCGCCGACTTTGTGATCAGGGCTTTCAGACAAGGGGATCCGCTTCCTCCCGACAAAGTGCTGCCAATGCGATAGTATGGTAGGTTGAAGTGGATGTACAGAAAAGGTTAAGGCTGAGATTAAGGTTAAGATCAATGACGAAACCCTGACAAGGGTTGAACATCAATAACCACTATAAACATACCTATAATGAAAAAGCTTTTGGGGATTTTAATCTGTCTGGCAATTGTGCCCCTGCTCCGCGCCCAGGAGGTCCTCACGCTGAAGATCTGCTACGAGCGGGCGGCTGAAGTTTCGGCGCTGGCGGCTGAAAAACCGGCCTATGCGGAGATCTGGCAGCGGACAGACAAAAACCTGCAGAAACAGTGGATGCCCACCCTTGATGCCGGCGGCACCCTGCTCTACAACTCCTCGGTGGTCGACATGGAGGATGTGATAGGCAGCCTGCCGCTGCCGGGGATCGGCGACATGCTCAAACCGCTGCCGCACGAACAGTATAAAATAACCGTCGATGTCAGCCAGACACTCTACGACGGAGGGGCCGTCAAAAGCGCCCGGGCCCTGGGAGAAGCGGAACTCCGTATCAATGAAAAACAAACCGACACAGAAATCTACAAGCTTAAAAACCAGGTCAACACCGCCTATTTCTCCCTGATGCTGCTGCGCCGGCACAAGGAGCTGCTGCACAATTACGACACCCTGATCGGCAGGCGGATCGTTGCGGTGCAATCGGCCGTCGAAAACGGCGTGATCCTGAAAGCGGACCTCGACGCCCTGCGGGCAGAAAAGATCAGACTTGAACAACAACTCAGCGAAAATGAGATCCGTTCCGCCTCCCTCACCGGTATCCTGTCGGACCTTACCGGACTGACCATCACCCCATCGACGGAACTTGCCTTTCCCCTGCTGGCAGAGGAAACCCCACCGGGAATCTTCCGGCCTGAACTCGAAATTTTCGACCTGAAGAAAGAACAGCTTTCGGCCAGCCTGAAAATGCTCGACAGCAGACGAAAGCCCAAAGCCTTCGGATTCTCCACCCTCGGATATGGAAATCCCCCGGGAAACAACTTTTTCAGGGATGAATTTGCCCCCTTTTTCATCGTGGGAGCTTCGGTGAAGTGGAACATCTTCGACTGGGACAAATCCAAACGGGAAAAGGAAATCATTGGTTTTCAGCAGGAAATCCTTGACCACCGGAAGAAGGATCTCACCGACGGACTGGAGCGGTTGCTGGAGTCGAAACGGGCGGAAATAGCCACCCTGCGGAAGCTTACGCAGTCTGACGAGGAACTGATCACCTTGCGCAAAAAGATCACCGCCTCGGCAGAGTCGCGTTTCAAAAACGGAACCCTCACATCTGCCGCCTACCTGCAGGAACTCAACGCCGAAAAGGAGGCTGTCATCACCCGTGAGATCCACCGGATCAACCTGTCCCTGGCGCAGGTCGAATACCTGACCATCAGCGGGAAAGAGTTATAATTCCTTTTCACAAAATATTTCAACCCATGAAGATTAAATCATTATTTATCGCGACACTGGTCCTGACCGCAGGTTGCCACAACGGGGAAGAAACTGCCGATGCCTATGGCAATTTCGAGGCCACCGAGGTCCTTGTCTCCGCGGAAACCAGCGGGCGGATTCTCCGGTTCAGCCCCACCGAAGGATCGGAAGTAGAGGAAGGCGCAGAGATTGCCCTGGTCGACACCACCTTCTTTCACCTCCAGAAGGCAGAGCTGGAGGCCAACCGGGAGACCATCCGGACCCGCCTCCGCACCCTCGATGCCCAGAACGGCATCCTGCAGCAACAGGTGGCCAACCTGACCCGCGAAATTGGCAGGATGGAGAAGCTGCTCCGCGACGATGC
>CAYYJE010000108.1:5168-9939 GCA_964472165.1 uncultured Prolixibacteraceae bacterium
CTCTCGGTCATCCGGATGAAAGCCTATGTCAGCGGCAGCCAGCTCGGCAAACTGGTCACCGGAGCGGCGTGTACGGTCAGGGTCGACGAAGGGGAGAAGGGCTACCGCTCCTACCCGGGAAAAATAACCCGCATTTCTGAAAAGGCGGAATTTACGCCGAAGATCATCCAGACCAAGGAAGAGCGGGTAACGCTGGTCTATGCCGTATCCATAGATGTGGTGAATGATGGCACCCTGAAATCCGGCATGCCCGGCGAAGCATTTTTCAGCAAATGAATCCTATCATCGAAGCCTCGGCCATCCACAAGCGCTTCGGGGAGACCCGGGCGCTGCACGACATCTCCTTTACCGTGGAGGAGGGTGAGATTTTCGGTTTCATCGGTCCCGACGGCGCCGGGAAAACCACCCTGTTCCGGATCATCACCACGCTGATCCTCCCCGATGAGGGCCGGATCAGTGTACTGGGGAAAGATGCCGTAAAAGATTTCCGGGAGTTGCGGAAAGAGATCGGGTACATGCCCGGCCGGTTCAGCCTTTACCAGGATCTGTCGGTCGAGGAGAACCTGAACTTCTACGCGACGGTTTTCGGCACCACGGTAAAGGAAAACTATGCGCTGATCAGCGACATTTATTCCCATATCGAGCCGTTTAAAAAGCGGCTGGCCGGAAAACTCTCAGGGGGGATGAAGCAGAAGTTGGCGCTCTCCTGCGCACTGATCCACAAGCCCCGGCTGCTGGTACTCGATGAGCCGACCACCGGTGTCGATGCCGTGTCGAGGGCTGAATTCTGGGAAATGCTGAAAAAGCTGAAACAGCACGGCATCACCATTATCGCTTCCACACCCTACATGGATGAAGCCATGCAGTGCAACCGCGTGGCGCTGATCCAGAACGGGAAGATCCTGGCGGTGGAAACCCCGGAGAAAATCCGGTCCGGGTTCACCCGGAAACTTTTCCGCGTCAGGGCACCGGAAAAATTCAGGCTGATCACCGCACTGAAATCTTACCCGGAGACCCTGTCGGCTTACCCTTTCGGCGATTCGGTCCATGTGACCTTCCGCGGCGACACGCCGGGAGACGCCCTGGCCGGTTACCTCCGGAATGCCGGTGTGGAAGAGATGATCGTATCGGAAACCTCACCGGGCATCGAAGACCGGTTTCTGGAACTCATGGAAGACACACGGGAAGAATAAAAATGTTCAAGGTTCAACAGTTGTTCAAAGCCTGCGGCTTCGCCTTGGCGTTCAAAGGTTCAAAGGCACTGGTTCAAAAGTTCCAGGGCTTCGCCGTTCCATGCCTGCAGCGTTCAAATCGGAGGGTAGCGTCGGGGGGTTCCAGGTTCCAGGTTCCAGGTTCCAAATTCCTAATTTCGAGGGTTGTTGTTTATGTTCATTCGTGTTGAATATTTCAAATAATCATATGCAGAACGTAGTCATTTCAGTCAGGAACCTGGTGAAAAAATTCGGGAATTTCACCGCCAACGACCGCCTCACCTTCGAGGTGTACCAGGGGGAGATTTTCGGTTTCCTGGGAGCGAACGGCGCGGGTAAAACCACCGCCCTGCGGATTTTATCCGGTCTCTCCTCCCCCACCTCGGGAGAAGTGGTGGTGGCGGGATTCAACGCTGCCCGGGAGCCGGAACAGATCAAACGGAACATCGGCTACATGAGCCAGAAATTCTCCCTCTACGAAGACCTCACCATCAGGGAAAACATCATGCTCTACGGAGGGATCTACGGATTGAAAAAGGCGCAGATCAGGAAGCGTACCACCGAGTTGCTCACCAAACTCCGTTTTGAGGAATATGCCGACAGACTTATCGCGGATCTTCCCCTCGGGTTGAGACAGAAACTGGCCTTTTCGGTAGCCCTCCTCCATGAACCCAAAATCGTCTTTCTGGATGAACCCACGGGAGGAGTCGATCCTGTTACCCGGAGACAGTTCTGGGAGATGATTTACGAGGCTGCAGCGCAGGGCGTCACCGTTTTTGTCACCACCCATTACATGGATGAGGCGGAATACTGCGACCGGGTATGCATCATGAGCGAAGGGAAGATTGTAGCCCTCGACACCCCGGAAAACCTCAAAAAAGTATACCAGGCCCAATCTGTGGAAGAGGTGTTTGTAAAAATTGCCCGGCCTCAGCCCCTTTCTACTTCAATTATACAAGAACCATAGATGAAACGTTTTCTGGGATTTGTCAAAAAGGAGTTTCTCCACATTTTCAGGGATTTCCGCACGCTGATCATCCTGTTCGGCATTCCCGTCGCCCAGATCCTCCTCTTCGGATTCGTAGTCAGTACCGAGATCAAGGATGCCGGCATTGCCTTTCTGGACCTTTCGAAAGATGAGGTCACCCGGCAGGTGATTCACAAAACGGTCAGCTCCGGATTTTTCAAAAATGCCGGGGAACTCGCCTCCTACGGGGAAGCCGACCGCGTCATGAAAGCGGGGAAGGCCAAGGCCGTGGTCATCTTCGAACCCGGATTCGGGCAGAAACTGCTCAGGGATAAGAATGCCACAGTGAGCATCATCGCCGACGGCTCGGAACCCAACACCGCCACACTGATCACCAACTACCTGACCGCTATCATCAACGACTACAACACGGAATTGTCAGCCGGCGTTGCACAACCTGTACCCCCCGTGCAGGCGGAAGTGAGGATGTTCTACAATCCTGAAATGAAAAGCCATTTCATGTTTGTCCCGGGGGTGATCACCCTGATCCTTATCCTGATCTGTGCCCTGATGACTTCGGTGACCATCACCCGTGAAAAAGAGTTCGGCACCATGGAAGTTTTGCTGGTTTCACCCCTCAAACCCATCCAGATTATTCTGGGGAAGGTCACGCCTTACTTTCTCCTCTCGTTCATCAACGTGATCCTGATCCTGCTGCTCTCCTGGCTGGTTTTCGACCTTCCGGTGAAAGGGAGCGTGGTTTTGCTGCTGGCCGAAAGTATGCTTTACATCCTGATGGCTCTCTCCCTGGGAATTCTGATCTCCACGGTGTCCAAAACCATGCAGCAGGCCATCTTCATCTCCCTGGTGGGATTGATGCTGCCCACCATTCTCCTGTCAGGATTCATCTTTCCCATCGAGAATATGCACATCATCTACGACTGGGTAAGTTCCATCCTCCCCCCGCGCTATTTCATCACCATCATCAAGAACATCATGATCAAGGGCACCGGATTGGGATTTGTGTGGAAAGAGACGCTCATCCTGGCCGGCATGACCCTCTTTTTCATGGTGGTCAGCATCCGGAAATTTAAAACCAGACTGGAATAAAGGAGGAAACACCCCATGCGGACTACCCTATATCTCATCCGGAAAGAGTTCCTGCAAATCTTCAGGAACAAGTTCATCAGCAAAGCCATCTTCGCGGTGCCGATCGTGCAGATGCTGCTTCTGGTGCCTGCCGTCACCTTCGAAATCAAAAATGTAAACCTGTGCGTGGTGGATATGGATCTGTCGGCCGGCTCCAGGTCCCTGGTAAACCGGCTGGAAGGCTCCTCCTTTTTCAGGGTCAACCAGCACTCCTTCAGCCTTGAAGAGTCTGAAAACCTGCTTCATCGGAATCGGTGCGACATGATCCTGCATATTCCTTCCGGTTTCGGCAGGGAACTGGTGAGAGACCAGGGCAGCAGGGTAATGGTCACCGCCAATGCCATCAATGCGTCTACGGCACAGCTTTCGTGGGCCTACCTTAACGGGGTGTTGCGCGATTACAATGCGGAGATTATGACTGACAGGACCGGCAATGCCATGGTGGCCGGAGTCATCCCGGAAACCCTTCCCCGCATTTCCGTCACCAACCGCTATTGGTACAACGAAATGTTGAATTACAACTGGTTTATGCTTCCCGGGATTCTGGGCATCCTGGTCACCGCCATCGGTTTCCTGCTGGCCGGACTCAATTTGGTGCGGGAAAAAGAGGTGGGGACCATCGAACAGATCAACGTCACCCCGGTGAAGAAAGTCCAGTTCATGGCCGCCAAGATGGTCCCCTTCCTCCTGATCGGCCTCGTCGACCTGGCCCTTGGGCTGGCCATCGGCAAGCTTGTATTCCATATTCCTTTCGAAGGAAGCCTGGGACTGCTCTTCCTGGGATCCGCCATTTTCCTGGTGGCGGTACTCGGACTGGCGCTTTTTATTTCCACCTTCTCCTCGACGCAGCAGCAGTTTATGTTCGTAGCCTTCTTCTTCATGATCATCTTCATCCTCATGAGCGGGGTCTTTACCCCGGTCGAGAGCATGCCCCTCTGGGCGCAGAAAATCAACCTGGCCAATCCCCTTGTCTACCTGATGCGCATCAACCGGATGGTGATGCTGAAAGGATCGGACTTCAGCGATATCAGCAGCAATATCTGTGCATTGGTGATCATCGCCATGCTCTTTATGGGTTTTGCCGTGTGGAAATACCGGAAAACAACATAAAAAAGGTCAAGGTAGAGGTAGAGGTAGAGGTAGAGGTCAAGGGCCTTCGGCGTTTAAAGCCTGCGGCGTTCAAAAGTTCCAAGGCACTGCGTGCCGTTCCAATGCCTTCGCTGCGCTCCGGCGTTCAAAAGCCCTACGGGCCGTTCAACGGTTGTTCAAAATTGTTCAAATCGGAGCGCATTGTCTATCCTGAGAGAATCGTCAGGAGCCGAAATCCCGACCGGTAGTATCGGGGGGTTCAATTTTGTGACTTCGGGAAATGCAGGAGACTGCGAAAAATTTCCCCTCCTGCCCGGAGGGATAGGAGGGGTGGCGTTTCATGAGGTACGAATGA
>CAYYJE010000109.1:0-9796 GCA_964472165.1 uncultured Prolixibacteraceae bacterium
GGCCTTTTTTGCTTCCAGCGTTTGTGCGACCACAGGTAATACGCAGGCTCTTCCCGGATATACTTTTCCATGGTCCTGACATACCGGATCAGTATTTCCTGCTCTGAGACCTCTGCAGGATTTTCGAAAAGAGGAATAAACGACACTTCGTAATGGCCTCTTTTGATTTTCCGGGTCAGGTGAAAAAAAACGGGCTGGTTGCTTTTTCGGGCGATTTTCTCAGGGCCCTGGTAGAAACAGGCTTCCTGGTTCAAAAAGGTCGTCCAGAACCGGGTGACGTCGGCCGGTCGTTGGTCGGCAGCAAGGACAAGCGCTACAGGGATTCCCTGCTGGTTGAATTCCATGGCTTTGCGTGACGATTTGTGCACGGGGATGGTTTGTGCTCCCCACCGCTCCCTGATAGCCAGCAGATATTCTTCGAAACGGGGATTACCCCTGACCGGATTAAACACCACCAGAAACTGGTGTTTCAAATAAACCTGTCCGAAACCACTCCATTCCCAGTTGTTGTAATGCATGCCTAATAAAATGACGCTTTTGCCTATTTCCGCATAGGCATTCATCAGATCCACACCCCGGAAAGTAATCCGTCGGGTAAATTCTTCGCGCGATAACGAATATCCCTTTACCGTTTCCAGGGTGATGTCGCCAAAGTGGCGGTAGAACTTTCTGACTGTAGTGGCAATCTGTTTGTCATTGTATTCCGGAAAGGCAAGGCGGAGATTCGCGGTAATCACTTCCTTGCGATAACTCACCACATATTGAAGAATAAAGGAAAATAAGCCGGATAATCCATACAGAACCGGAAAAGGAAGGTATGAGATCAATTTCAGCAGAAAGATACCTGTTATTTTGAAAATTTCACCCGGTGTCAGGATCTGGTTGGTGTTTTTTTCCATTGTGCTTTTCAGTTTTATCATGGGTGCGGAAAATCAGTATGCCGGTTTATCGCCCGGTTTCCTGTATTTCCATCTTTTATGGGACCAAAGATAGGAAGATGGCTCCTCCCTGATTACCCTTTCCGTGTTCCTTACGTAAGTATTGATGAGGACATCCTCCGTGGCCAGTTCCGGATTTTCGCTAAGAATTTCAAACCAGGTCTCATAATATCCTCTTTTAATGCGGCGTACCTGCTGGAACAGAACCGGATGGCCAAACCTTCGGGCGAGTTTAGCGGGGCCGTTAAAAAACAGGGTAGGCTGGTTCAGGAAAGTGGTCCAGAAAGGGTGATTCCAGGGAGGTGCCTGGTCGGCTGCCAGCCAGGTAAGCACCGGATCCCCTTTTTTCTCTGCTTCCATCATCTTCCTTAGCGTCAATGACATGGGTACGGTTTCTCCTCCGAACCTTTCCCTGATGCGGTTAAGGTAAAGGTCGAGGTGCAGGTCATGCAGGGGTTTGTAAACAAAGAAGTGGTGGTGGCGGATCTGAAGCGGCATATGCAGCAACCATTCCCAGTTCCCATAATGAAGGGCCATTACGATCACGCTTTGCCGCCGGTCGAAATAGCTGTCGGGAAGGTCAGGATTCCGGATTACCATCCTGCGTGACATTTCATCCGAGGACATTGTGCGGGTTTTGATGGTTTCAAACGTGATGTCTGACAAGTGACGGTAGAAATTGCGGGCGATTTTCTTTCTTTCCTTTTCACTTTTTTCAGGGAAGGCATTACGCAGATTGATTTCCACCACCTTTCTGCGGTATCTGACAATTCTGGCGAGAAAGAAACCCAGGATATCGGAAAGAAAGTAAATAACCGGAAAAGGGAACAGGGACACTGTTCTCAATAGTGCCAGGGCGGCATATGTACCAATTTTAGCTCGCATAACCGGAATACCCTGGCAAAACTATGTTTTTTTAGCCAAGATGGTACAGAAATTGTTCAAAGCTGATATATTCGCAAAAAAATCAATAGTTATGAAGCTTTATTGGACTATTTTCTTCAGCATGTGGATTTCGGTCAGTGTTGCACAAAACTTTTACATTGCTCACCGGGGTGCCTCTTTCGATGCTCCCGAGAATACGGTAGCTTCCGCAAAGCTGGCCTGGGAATCAGGGGCCGACGCCGTTGAAATTGACATTTACCTGGCTGCGGACAACAGGGTGGTGGTGATTCATGACAAGGATACCCACAGAACCTGCGGGGGCAAGACCCTTCCCATCAAGTCGACTCCCTCGGTCGTGTTGAGGGAACTGGATGCAGGAAGCTGGAAGGGATCGCAGTTTAAAGGAGAACGTATTCCTTATTTAGAGGAGATTATTGCCACAGTTCCCGAAGGGAAGACGCTGGTGGTTGAAATAAAATGTGGCAGCGAAGTAATTCCTCATTTGGAAAGGATTATTGAAAAATCAGGGAAAAAGGAGCAGATTCTTTTTATCAGTTTCGGATGGGAGACGATCGTGGATGTGAAGAAGGCATTCCCTGAAAACAAAGCATACTGGCTTTCCGGTTCAAAGCAGGCTGCTGCCAAAAGACTTCCCGAAATCGCTGCTTTGGGTATCGAGGGAATCAATATGCAGTCCCAGGCTATTGATGAAGAATTGGTCACCCTGGCCAGGGGTCACAACCTGGAAGTGCTGGCATGGACTGTCGACAATCCGGAAGAGGCCAAAAGGCTCAACGGCCTTGGGGTTACTCATATTACCACGAACAGGCCTGCCTGGCTGAAGGAGCAACTGACCCACTGATCAATCCTGCTGATTTTTTCCGGCATCCTGGGCATCCACTACTGCAATGGCTGCCATGTTTACAATTTCACGCACCGAACTCTCCATCTGCAGAATATGGACCGGTTTCTTCATTCCCAGGAGTATGGGGCCGATCGCTTCTGCAGCTCCCACGCCGTGTAACGATTTGTAAAGGATATTCCCGGAATTCAGATCCGGGAATATGATGGTATTCACCTCTTTATCCTGAAGTTTTGAGAAGGGGAATTTTTGTTTCCTGAGCTCGCTGTCGAAGATGTAATTGGCTTGCATTTCGCCATCGGCGATAAGGTCGGGGTATTCGCGATGAAGGAGGGCAACAGCTTCGCGCACAGCGTGATGGTCGCCCGGGCCATTGTAGGAGCCAAAATTGGAAAATGAGGCAAAGGCAATCACCGGTTCGATGTTGAATTTTCTGATTTCTGCGGCAGTGAGCAGGGTGATTTCCACCAGTTCCTTTGCAGAAGGCAGTATGTTCACGGTTGTATCGGCAAGGAAAAGCGGACCCTTCTTCGTAATCATGATGTACATGCCGGCAATCTGCCCGAATTTTTCTTTCACTCCGATCACATGAAGGGCAGGTCGGATGGTGTCGGAGTATTTTCTGGAAAATCCTGAAAGGAAGGCATCGGCTTCTCCGGTTTCAACCATCATCGCCCCGAAATAGTCGCGGTTGAGCATACAGTCGAGGGCCTCTTCCATGGTCATCCCCTTCCTCTGCCGCTTTTCGAAGAGATATCGGGCGAACTCCTTTCGTTTGGAAGCCAGGGCAGGATCAAACAGTTCAATGATTTCGGGATCGGGAAGGTGAAGTTTATTCTCATCGATAATCCGGTGGATGATCTGCTTGTCACCGATTAAAACCGGGATGGCAATCCGTTCCTTGATGACGGCCTCCACCGCTTTCAACACCTTAAAATTGTTGGCTTCGGCAAACACCACTCTTTTGGGGTTTTGATGTGCCTTGCTCCGGATGAAGCGTATCAGCATGTTGTCGAGTCCCAGCCTTTTCTGCAATTGCCTCACATATTCGTCCCAGTCGGTGATGGGTATTCTGGCCACACCTGTCTCCATGGCTGCCCTCGCTACGGCCGGTGCCACAGTGGTGATCAACCGGGGGTCCAGGGGCTTGGGAATCAGGTATTCCTTCCCGAACGAAATATTACGGAGGTTGTATGCCTGACAGACCATATCGGGTACTTCTTCCCGGGCAAGTTGTGCCAGTGCATGGACTGCCGCGATTTTCATGGCTTCATTGATGCTGGTGGCCCTGACATCGAGCGCTCCCCTGAAAATGAATGGAAATCCGAGCACGTTGTTGACCTGGTTGGGAAAGTCACTTCTGCCGGTTGCCATGATGATGTCGGGACGAGTGGCCACAGCCACGTCGTAGGGGATTTCCGGATCGGGATTGGCCATGGCCATCACGATCGGATCAGGAGCCATGCTCAGGATCATCTCTGGTGTGACGATGTTACCAGCGGAGAGACCCAGAAAAACATCGGCATTCACCATGGCTTCAGCCAGGGTATTCACTTCCTTCCTGGTGACGAATTTCTTTTTGACCTCATTCAGGTCGGTACGTGATTGGTTTAATACCCCTTTGCTGTCGGTCATTACCACATTCTCCGGTTTTACTCCCAGGGTATGGTAAAGTCTGATACAGGAGACTGCTGCGGCGCCGGCACCGCTGACGACCACCCTGATATCCTCTATTTTTTTTCCTGCCACAGAAAGGGCATTCAGCAGGGCTGCCCCGGAAATTATAGCCGTTCCATGCTGGTCATCGTGAAATACGGGAATATCAAGTACCTTCTTCAACGCTTCTTCTACTTCGAAACATTCGGGAGCTTTGATGTCCTCGAGGTTTATCCCTCCGAAGGTGGGTGCAATGGCTTTCACTACCTCAATTAATTTCCGGGGATCCTTCTCATTGACTTCAATGTCGAAAACGTCGATGTCGGCAAAGGTCTTGAACAACAACCCCTTGCCTTCCATCACCGGCTTGCCTGCCTCCGGGCCGATATCGCCCAGACCAAGCACTGCCGTTCCATTGGATACAACCGCTACCAGGTTCCCTTTGGAAGTGTACCGGTATACCTCTTCAATGTTCTCTTTGATTTCCAGACACGGCTGTGCAACCCCCGGGGTATAGGCCAGCGACAGGTCGTATTGCGTGCTGTGCGGTTTGGTCGGGATTACTTCCACTTTCCCCGGCCGCCCTGATGAATGGTAGTCCAGGGCTTCCTGTTTGCTGATTTTAACCATGACTTCCTTTTTTAGGTTTTCCTGTTAAGGTACTAAAAATCATCCGGATAAACAATTATTTTTTCATGTTTCCGGAGTATGCAGACAGGAAATTAAACAGGAAGGTATGTTCCCTTTCGTATTGCAGTTCTTAATTTTCAGCTAAATTTGCAGGCAAAATAAATTCTATGTTCCAGACCTGGTTTGAGTGTAAGGTTAAATACCAAAAGATAGATGAGAATGGCCGTGAGAGACCGGTCAACGAAAATTTCCTTCTGGATGCTGTTTCCTTTACCGATGCGGAAACAAGGATCATTGCCATGATGCAGACCATGGTCAGGGGTGAATTTGCAGTCACCGATATCCGCAAATCGAAAATCGCCGAAGTTTTTCCTTTCGAAGCAGGGGAGTGGTGGTACCGTGCAACCATAAACCTGGTTGCAATCGACGAAGAGGCCGGAAGGGAGAAAAAACTGCGGAGCGTATACCTCATTCAGGCTGACGACATCAGGGAAGCACTGGACCGGCTTGATGAAAGCCTCTCCTTCCTGATCGTACCTTATGTGGTGTCTTCACTGGCAGTAAGTACCATTGCAGATGTATTCCCTTACATGCCGGGTCAGCAGATTATACAGGGGGAACCGAAAGAAGTGTAATTCCATCTCTGCTCAGGCTCCCTGCCGGCGTATCTCATTTTAAATTCCGCAGAGCCTTGAAAAAGTTGAAGGCTTCCCTTTTCTTTGGGTCGAAGTAGTAGTATGCTGTAGCGATTCTGCTGATATCCCTTACTTCACTGTATAGTTTTTCAAGACTTTCCTGATACTCTGCAGGAACGATGGTGGTGTCGTTCATCATTGAGAAGCATTCTGCAAAATTCTCCAGTTCCCTGGCATTTTCAATGACCCGTTCTACAATATGCGGGTCAAGCCCCTGTGCCAGGATTTTATCCTTCAATTCGGGTGAAAGGTTTTGTGCAAAAGTTTTAACAAACTGAAACATGCTGAAATGGTCCCCGTTTTTGGCATCACTGAAAAAGTCATTATAACCCAGTAACTGGTAAAACTCTTTTTGAAATGGTTTGTCGTTTTTGTAGTCATTTTTAACCGATGCCCTGATAATCCCTATATCTGTCAGTGAGGAGATCATCAGTTCGCGCCAGACCATTAATTTTTCAAGGGTCGCTTTTATATTGCCTGAAGATGAAAATTTATCCACGATGGCCTGTGCATCCTTTTTCAGAGCTTCGGCATACCCTACATTCCATTCTTTCCGGATATGGGCCAGTTCGTAAATGTTTTCGGCAAATGAATTCACGATGGACTGGCAGGCAAAAATGGTTGCAGCGGTTGAAGGGCATAGGTTTTTTGATTCCATAACTCAGGAAATTTGGTTAGTACTCATTAGTCGCTAAAATCTGAAAAAAATCTGAGAAATGGCATCAACTTTACATGTTGCATAGCTTAAAACAGATATGTTGTGCAACCATGTTTTTAAAAATAGAGATGTGCTACCCGTGTCTTCTCCTGAGTTCTGCAGCCAGATCTTCGATTCTGTACCCTTTATGAGAGAGAAGCACAATCAGATGGTAGAGCAGATCGGCTCCTTCGTACAGCAGGTTTTCATCGTCGTTTGCCATGGCGCCGATCACTGTTTCGACCGCTTCTTCCCCGACTTTCTGCGCGATCTTGCGGGTACCTGCCCTGAAAAGGGAGGTGGTATAGGAACCTTCGGGCATCTCTGATTTCCGCCGGTCAACCAGATCCTGGAGGTATTCCAGGAAAAGGAGGTCGCTCTCCTCGTTGGTTTCATCCCAGCAGGTGTCGGCCCCTGTATGACAAACGGGCCCTGCCGGATTGACCTTGATCAGGAGGGTGTCGTTGTCACAATCGCTCAATATTGTAACCACTTCCAGGAAGTTCCCGCTTTCCTCCCCTTTGGTCCACAGCCGCTGCTTTGTGCGGCTGAAAAAGGTGACCCGTCCGGTCTCTTCGGTGATACGGAGTGCCTCAGGATTCATAAATCCCAGCATCAACACCCTGAGGGTGGTGTTGTCCTGGATTACCGCGGGAATGAGCCCGTTTAATTTTGAAAAGTCAAGGGCGGCATCTTCATTTATAGGTTCCATATACAGTGGGTATGATTTATTTTTGGGAATTATCTAACCTCAATTCCGCGGGTTCGAAGATAGGATTTTAAATCGGGGATGGCGATTTCCCTGTAGTGAAAAATACTGGCTGCCAGACCGGCGTCGGCCTTTCCCTGTGTAAACACCTCAGCAAAGTGTTCCATTTTTCCGGCGCCTCCGGAGGCAATAACCGGAATGGTAAGCATTTCTGACAGGGTGGCCAGTTCCTTGCAGGCGAAGCCGTTCTTGGTGCCGTCGTGGTTCATGGAAGTAAAGAGAATTTCTCCGGCACCCCTGTTCTCTCCTTCCCTGGCCCAGGAAAAAAGTTCCTTCTCAGTGGGTATCCGTCCGCCGTTGACCGTAACAGTCCATCGTCCGGCCTGGTCACCCCGGGCATCAATGGCCAGCACCACAAACTGACTCCCGAAACTCCCGGCCAGTTCATCAATCAACCGGGGATTCCTTACCGCCGAAGAGTTAATGCTGATCTTGTCGGCACCTGCATCTAAAAGAAGATCGGCATCTTTCAGTTCACTGATTCCTCCTCCTACCGTGAAAGGAATGTTGATTTCCCTGGCAATTCTCCTGACCAGTTCTACGAAAGTCTTGCGTCCTTCAATGGTGGCGGTAATGTCCAGAAATACCAGCTCGTCAGCACCCTGCTCCGCATACATGGCTCCCAGTTCTACCGGATCACCCACATTTTTGATGTCGACGAAGTTGATGCCTTTAACCGTGTGCCCGTCTTTTATGTCCAGACAGGGAATAATTCTTTTTGCAAGCATTTTTTATTTTCATTCCGGGAAGCCCGGTTTAATTATCCTTGTTGAATCCAGCCAGCTCTTTCAACGTGATTTTACCTTCATAAATTGCCTTTCCGGTTATAACACCCGGAACTCCCTTTTCTGCCAGTTTAGTGACATCTCCGATGGAGGAGATTCCTCCGCTGGCGATCAGATAAAGTCCGGGGATTTCCTCAAGTATCTGACTGTAAAGTTCATACGAAGGTCCTGTCAGCATACCGTCTTTTGCAATATCGGTGGAAATAACGGTGCGAATTCCTTTCCCGGCATACGACCGGATAAAGGGAATGATGTCGGTTTCTGACGCTTCGGTCCAGCCGCTGACGGCTATTTTACCCTCCCTGGCATCGGCGCCGAGGATAATTTTCCCGGATCCGTAATTTTTGAGCCACTCAAGGAATGTTTCAGGTTCCCTGACCGCAATGCTTCCTCCGGTAACCATGGCCGCTCCGCATTCAAAGGCAATCCGGAGATCGGCATCGCTTTTTAATCCACCCCCGAAATCAATGACCAACCTTGTCTTCAGCGCGATTTTTTCAAGAACGCTGTAGTTCACGATATGTTTTTCACGCGCACCATCCAGGTCAACCAGGTGCAACCTGCGGATGCCCGCATCTTCAAACATTCTGGCCACTTCAAGCGGATCCCCGCTGTATACCGTCTGCCTCGCATAGTCCCCCTGCGAAAGCCGGACACACTTTCCTCCCAGAATGTCGATCGCGGGAATAATCTCTATGTAACTCATATTGAAATTTATAAAGTGCTTGATCCGCTGTGCTCCGACTTGAACCCTTTTCTTGACCTCGACCTCAACCCATTTAACGATGTGATGATTTGTCGATTTGTCGATTTGTCGATTTTAAAACAAATCAGCAAATCAATCAATCAACAAGTCGACAATTGGATTCCTTGACCTCAACCTCAACCTTATTTATTGTCTTCCAGTATCATCCTCAAAACTGCCATGGCCGACCATTCCCGGTTGGCGGCTTCCCTGATCACCACAGAGGCGGGACTGTCAATGACCTCGTCGGTCACAATCATGTTTCGGCGCACAGGAAGGCAATGCATAAAACGGGCATTGTCGGTAAGCGCCATCTTCCGGGAGTCCACGGTCCAGGAACGGTCTTTTGACAAAATTTGGCCATACTGGGTATATGATGCCCAGTTCTTGGCATAGATGAAATCAGCGCCTTCAAAAGCTTTGTCCTGATTGTACTCCACTGATAAGCCTTCCATGAATTCAGGAGCCAGTTCATAGCCTTCGGGATGGGTCACCACCAGCTCATATTCAGCCTTCCGCATCCATTCCACGAACGAATTGGGAACTGCCTGCGGGAGTGCCCGGGGGTGGGGTGCCCAGGTGAGGACGACTTTCGGCTTCTCTTTGGTTTTCAGCTCTTCGATGGTCATCAGGTCGGCAAAGCTCTGCAGGGGATGACGGGTGGCTGCCTCCATGCTCACTACCGGTACTCCGGCAAAGTCGATAAACTGATTCAGTATCTTTTCGCCGTAATCATCGTCCCGGCTCTCAAAACGGGCAAATGAACGCACCCCGATGATGTCACAATAGGATCCGATTACAGGTACCGCCTCTCTGAGATGCTCCGGTTTGCTGCCGTCCATGACTACTCCGAGTTCGGTCTCCAGTTGCCAGCCGTCGTCGTTTACGTTGAGGACCATGGTATTCATGCCCAGGTTCATGGCTGCTTTTTGGGTGCTCAGCCGTGTCCTCAGACTCGAATTGAAAAAAATCAAAACCATGGTTTTGTTCTTCCCGAGATGGGAAAATGCAAAAGGATTCTTCCTGACCTCAAAGGCCACATCCAGCGCCTGTTTAAGGTCAGGGATATCATTTACCGATGTGAAATGTCTCATGTTCTGTTTTGTGCAAATTTACGTTTTTAAAACTTCTCCC